>CAMPHD010000059.1 GCA_946885765.1 uncultured Thalassospira sp. | reverse complement strand
ACATCGGTAAGAGTGGCAAACTGGAACACCAGTGCCTTGAGACCGCCTGCAAGACCGGCCAGGGCCGCCGACATGACAAAGGCCGCAAGCTTGTACAGGTTGACCGAGTAACCCAATGAAATGGCCCGGTTTTCATTTTCCCGAATGGATCGCAGGATCATGCCAAATGGGGAATGCACAATTCGCCATACCGCAAATACTCCGGCTGCGAAGATCACCAGCACAAAGAAATACATGTTCAGCGGCTGGCTAAGATCGATAAAACCAAGAAGATGCCCGCGCGGCACGCCTTGCAATCCGTCTTCGCCTTTGGTGAATTCCGATTGCAAGCAGAAGAAAAAGAACATTTGCGATAAAGCCAGAGTAATCATCGCGAAATAGATGCCCTGACGCCGAATGGCGAAAAATCCGATGATCAGCCCCATGAAAGCCGCACCGACAACGCCCAGAAGAATTCCGGCCTCGGGCGGGAAGCCCCATTCCTTAACCGCATGGGCAGTGAAATAGGCCGCCCCGCCGAAAAAGGCTGCGTGGCCAAATGACAGCAAGCCCGTAAACCCCAAAAGCAGGTTGAAGGCACTGGCGAACAGAGCAAAACACAGGACCTTCATCAGGAAAACCGGATAAAGGACGAAGGGGGCAATCACAAGGCCGATGATCAGGACAGCGAGAAGGGCAAGCTGTATCCGCTGCGCCGACTGGCGTGTTTCCGATGTCATTGTTATTTCTGTCATATCACGCATCCCGACCAAACAGACCCGCAGGCCGGACCAAAAGAACGATAGCCATGATCACGAAAATCACGATATTTGACGCTTCGGGGTAAAAGACCTTGGTCAATCCTTCGAGGATGCCAAGCATATAGCCGGTGACAATTGCCCCCATGATCGACCCCATCCCGCCGACAACCACGATGGCGAACACCACAATGATCAGGTTCGATCCCATCAACGGGCTGACCTGATAGATCGGTGCGGCCATGATTCCGGCCAGCGCGGCCAGACCAGCACCAAGTCCGTATGTCAGGGTCAGAAGGAATGGCACATTGACGCCAAACGATTGAACCAGTGTCGGATTTTCGGTCGCGGCACGCAAATAAGCGCCAAGTTTGGTCTTTTCGATCAGAAGCCACGTGCCGATACAAACAATCAGGGATGCGACGACGACCCAGCCGCGATAAATCGGCAAATACATAAAGCCGAGATTAACTCCGCCCGAGAGCAGGGCAGGCGTGGCATAGGGTTGGCCTGAAGTGCCATAGAAATATCGGAATCCGCCCTCTATCACCAGGGCAAGGCCAAAGGTGAACAAAAGCCCATACAGATGATCAAGATTGTAAAGACGACGCAAGGCAAAGCGTTCGATCACAATGCCGGTAATGCCGACAATGACCGGTGCCACCAGCAACGCCAGCCAGTAATTGATACCGATCCACGACAGCAGAAGAAAACCAACAAAGGCCCCCATCATGTATTGTGCGCCATGTGCGAAGTTGATGACGCGCAGAAGGCCGAAAATAATCGCCAGACCAAGGCTTAGCATGGCATAGAACGATCCATTGATCAGGCCGATCAGAAGCTGACCGAGAAATGCCTGGATCGGAATTCCAAATATCATTATCACGGCGTCATACTCCCAGAACTTCGTGCAAGGTGTCCATTCTGGCGGGCAGTTCCGCCACGTCGAAACCTTCTGTCACCACGCCGTGATCCATGATGTAGAATCTGTCGGCAATTTTGCTGGCAAACCGGAAATTCTGTTCGACAAGCAAGATGGTCATGCCGCGCTGTTTGAGGGTTTGCAGAACCTCGCCAATACGCTGGACGATAACCGGAGCAAGGCCTTCGGTCGGTTCATCAAGCAACAGCAGTTTGACCCCGGTACGCAGCATGCGTGCCATGGCAAGCATTTGCTGCTCTCCACCTGACAATTTGGTTCCCTGACTGTTACGCCGTTCCAAAAGGTTGGGAAACAGATCATAAATTTCCTCGACCGACATGCCGTCTTTTGACACGACAGGCGGTAACATCAGGTTTTCTTCGACACTGAGTGTCGCGAAAATCCCACGTTCTTCGGGTACAAAGCCGATTCCGGCACGTGCAGTATGATGCAGTGGCCGGTTCATAAGGTCCTTGCCGTCAAATTCGATTGTGCCGGTGCGTTTGCGCAAAATGCCCATGATAGAGCGTAAAGTAGTGGTTTTCCCCATGCCGTTACGGCCAAGGATGGTAACCGTTTCACCTTCGCGAACGTCAAGATTGACGCCATGCAGGATATGGCTTTCATCGTACCAGGCATTCAGGCCCTGAACGGAAAGAAGTGGTTTTCTATCAGTCATGATCCGTCCCCATATAGGCGACCTTGACGCGTTCGTCGTTGCTGACGGTGGCGTAATCGCCTTCCGCCAGAATTTCGCCGCGTTGCAGAACGGTAATGTGATCGCACAGATCGGCGACGACCTTAAGATTATGTTCAACCATCAGAACGGCGCGCGTTTTGGCGACTTCGCGAATGATTTCGGCAACCATCCCGACATCCTCGCCGCCCATGCCTGCCATCGGTTCATCCAGCAGCAGAACCTTTGGATCAAGTGCCAGTGTGGTGGCAATTTCAAGCACACGCTTGCGGCCATAGGAAAGGTCTGCGGCCTGGCTGTCATGTTCGTTTTCGAGCCCGACAGACTTCAAAAGATCCATCGCGCGATCATTGAGAACATCAAGCTTGCCAAGCGGCAGCCAGAACTGCACGGCCAGATTGCCGGGGCGTTGCAGTGCGATACGAATATTTTCCAGAACTGTAAGATGAGGGAAAATTGCCGATATCTGGAATGAACGTACCAGTCCCATACGCGCCACACGGGCAGGGGCCATATTTGTAATATCATGATCCAGCAGGGTGATCTTTCCGCTGGTCGGTTGCAGGAATTTCGTCAGAAGATTGAAAACGGTGGTTTTGCCTGCGCCATTCGGGCCGATCAGCGCATGCACTTTGGCGTGATGAACGTCAAGATTGACGTTATTGACCGCGGTAAAACCGCCAAAATCGCGACGAAGGTCACGGGCGGTAAGAACCACCCGTGCCTTTGTCTCGTTTTGATGGTTACCCGGATTTGCGTGAGTTCCGGTCGCCGTCATGTTCTTAGTTCGACGCCAGTGAGCAGCCGCTTTCCGCCGGATCGATGAAAGCCTCGTCGCCGGGGACGGTATCAAGAACGTTGTAGTAATCCCAGTCACCGGTCATCTGGTCAGGCGCTTTGACTTCCATCAGGTACATGTCATAGATCATGCGGCCGTTTGCACCGACTTTGCCATTTTGGGCAAAAACGTCATTAACAGGCATTTCATGCAAGGCTTTCGCGACGGCTTCGGTTTCATCCGTCCCGGTTTCCTTTACCGCTTTGAGATACTGCAGGACGGCAGAATAGGTGCCAGCCTGGATCATGTTCGGCATACGCCCGGTGCGATCAAAGAAACGTTTGCCGAATTCGCGGGTTTCATCGTTACGATCCCAATAGAACCCTTCGGTCAGTGACAGTCCCTGTGCAGCTTCTGCGCCCAAACCATGAACTTCTGCAAGAGTAAAGAGCAGTGCCGCAAGACGCTGGCCACTCTGAACGATGCCGAATTCCGAAGCCTGTTTGATGGCATTGGCGGTATCAAGACCCGCATTGGCAAGACCAATGACTTTTGCGCCGGACGCCTGCGCCTGCAACAGGAACGAGGAATAGTCAGTCGTTGCCAAAGGATGGCGCACAGCACCGACTACCGAGCCACCGTTTTCCTTAACGAAGTTCCCGGTTTGCTCTTCCAGCGAATAACCGAAAGCATAGTCAGCCGTCAGGAAAAACCAGCTATCGCCGCCGTTATTCACCAACGCACCGCCAGTACCGACAGCCAGCGCATGGGTGTCATACGCCCAGTGGAAGCCATAGGGCGAACATTGTTCACCTGTGAGAGCCGTGGTGGCCGCACCGGTTACGATATCGATTTTTTTCTTTTCCTTGGAAATGCCCTGAACAGCCAATGCGACCGATGAGGTTGTCAGTTCCATGATCGTATCAACCTGATCCTGATCATACCATTGACGGGCAATGTTGGCCGCAACATCGGGTTTGTTCTGATGGTCGGCGGTAATGACTTCGATCTTCTTATCAAGAACGGTGCCGCCAAAATCCTCGACGGCCATTTTTGCGGCTTCAAAGGACCAGGTGCCGCCAAAATCGGCATAGACACCGGATTGATCGTTCAGGATACCAATTTTGACAACATCATCGGAGATTTCGGCATGCGCGGGCAATGCTGCAGCGGCCGCCATTATCGCAACAGACGCAATTGCAATCTTCTTCATCTAGGTTCCTCCCTGATGGAACTATGTTTTCCAGTATGCCTGTTGGCAAACCAGACGACTCTTCCGGGCAGAATGATGTTCAACCATTGCTACAGACCGGATGATTGGAGCGTGCCTTGACTGCACATTTTTGTTATTTTAATCGATCTTGAGATTTTGCCGATTAAGTATCTGAAAAAGAACGATTCATTTCTGATTCTGTTCTTGTGTTCAGGACCATGACTTACGCTAACATTGACCAAAACCCGGTCAAATATATAATTTTGGACAATGATTGTACAAAAATGAACAGGAAGGCAGATGCGCCAGTTCCCTTGGGATGATTTGCAGTATTTTCTTGCCGTCGCTCAGGAAGGCAAGCTTTCCTCGGCGGCACGGCGATTGCGAACCAGTCATGTGACGGTTGCACGACGGATTGAACGGCTTGAGCAGGGGATCGGGGCAAAATTGTTTCAGCGCAGTCCGACAGGCTATACATTGACGCCGATGGGACAAAGGCTGATGGAGCCGGCCCAGGCAATGGCGCTTGAAGCAGACAAAATGCTTAGTGTGGTCGGGGATGGTACTTTACCGCTAAGCGGGGTGATCCGGCTAAGTGTTCCGGAAGGTTATGGCAATTTTTTCATAGCAGAAAAGTTGCCTCATTTTGCCAGTCAGTATCCGAACCTGACCATTGAGATGGTCAATATCCAGCAGATCGTTTCGTTATCGCGGCGTGAGGCGGATGTCTCGGTTTCGCTCAGTACGCCAAAGGCCGGTTCCTATCACTTTGAGAAAATTTCCAGTTACATCCTTTATGTCTATGCATCGCGCGATTATCTTGCCCGCAACAGGGCGATCAAGCAGCGCGAGGACCTCGCGGGGCATCCGTTTATCGGTTATATCGAAGACATGATTTTTACCCCGGAACTCAACTATCTGGGTGAAATTATTCCGGGACTGAGGCCGTCTTATCAGACATCCAGTGTTTTTGCGCAGCTCAAAGCCTGCCGTGCCGGTTACGGGCTATGTGTGCTGCCTTATTATATGGGCGCAATGTTTGATGATCTGGTCGCCGTGATGCCCAAGATTGTTCCAATTCACCGCGATTATTGGCTTGTTTGTCATAATGACATGATAGATGCGACACGTATCCGACCGTTGATCGAATTCATTCGTCGGGAAACCTCCGCTGCCAGAGACTGGTTTAACGGGTTTCCAAGGCAATTTGTTTGAGCACTGGATTGACAGAAAATGCGGTCAGACGATGTGGCATGACAAAGCTTGCATCTTGTTGCTAATAACGTCATTTTGATCGATAACGAAAATTAACAATCAAAGACGAAAATTCAGGGCGGAAGGAAGCAATATGGGCAAGCTTGATCGGCGGCGTCGCGAAATCCTTGAACTGGTCGCGGCGAACAGTTTCATGACGATTGATACATTGGCCGATCATTTTGCCGTTACCCCCCAGACCATTCGACGTGATATCAACGAAATGGCAGAAGAAGGCCTTGTCGCGCGTTATCATGGCGGGGCGGCCAGCCTTTCGACCACAGAAAACACGGCCTATACAGACCGTCAGGTTCTTAACCTTGGCAGCAAGCGCGAAATCGCCAAGCTTGTGGCGCAGCATATCCCCGAAGGGGCGTCGATATTCATTAATATAGGCACGACGAATGAAGAAGTCGCGCGGGCATTATCGTCGCACAAGAGCCTTAAGATCATCACCAATAACCTGCATGTCGCCCAGATTTGCGCCGCCAATCCAGGGTTTGAGGTGATTATAGCAGGTGGTGTTGTTCGTCAGCGCGACTTTGGCGTGATCGGCGAGGCGACCATCGATTTTATCAACCAGTTCAAGGTCGATTACGCGATTGTCGGGATTTCCGGCGTGGACGAAGACGGCAGCCTGATGGATTTCGATTATCGCGAAGTCCGGGTGGCGCGTGCGATCATTTCCAATGCGCGCCAGACGTTCCTGTGTACCGACGCATCCAAATTCGGGCGCCGTGCGATGGTGCGGCTGGGGCATCTTTCGGAAATTGATGCCTTGTTTACCGACCGTCATCCCGGCCCGGTTTGGGCAGATGTCATCCGTGAAGCTGATTTGTCGGTTTATACCGCCAACTGATTGGCAAGAATGGGTGATCAGGCGACCATATGGTCGCCGCGCTTGCCCATGCGCATGGTGATCGGGCCTTGTGACGAGCCATTGAGCATCTGGGTCAGATGTTCGTTATGGGCGTCATCTATATCGTTCGTCGGACCCGACCAGTAAACTTTGCCCGCATGCATCATCACCAGATTTGCGTATCGCGTGCGTGCGATATGCATGTCATTGGTAATGGTGATGACGGTGGTGCCGCGCTGGGTTGCGATCTTGCTGATCATAAGTTCGATATGCTTCGACAGAACCGGATCAAGACCCGCCGTCGGATTATCAAGCAGCAGGATTTCCGGGTCGGTTGAAATGGCACGCGCAATGCCGACACGTTTCTGCATGCCGCCTGACAGGTCACCGGGGGACAAAAAGGCACTGTCTTCGGACAGGCCGACATGACCAAGCAGATTGATTGCGTGGTCTTTTGCGGCTTTGCGCGTCAGTGTTCCGCGCTCGATCTGGCGAAAGCAGATATTTTCCCAGACTTTCATGCTGTCAAACAGGGCGTTTTGCTGAAACAGCATACCGATCCGTTCTGCCCATTGCTTGCGGGCCGGGGAACCGGTCTGGCTTACATCGTAACCACTCAGCATGATTTTGCCGCCATCGGTACCATGAAGACCGACGATACATTTCATCAACACGCTTTTGCCCGCGGCCGAGGGCCCGATGACCGCCATGGTTTCACCCTTGCCAAGCGACAGGCTGACATTATCAAGTGCGGTGTTGGTGCCGAACTTTTTGGTCAGGGACCGGACCGTGATGAAGCCCGATGTCGTGTCAGTGGATGCAGGTGTGGAAGGCGTGGTCATGAAGATGTTTATCCATTGCTGTTTGCCCGCCAATCTTCGGCATTTGACGGGCAGGGGGCAAGTCCGAAATTTGCAAAAAAGAAAACGGCCCCGTTTGGGGCCGTTTCCGGTACGCCATAAGCGGAAATCCGCGGTGCGTTTTGATTAATGCGACAGGATCTGACTGAGGAACAGCTTGGTCCGTTCGCTTTTGGGGTTCGCAAAGAATTCCTGCGGACCCGCCATTTCAACGATTTCACCGGCATCCATGAACACGACCCGGTCGGCGACCTCTTTAGCGAAGCCCATTTCGTGGGTCACGCAAAGCATGGTCATGCCTTCCTTGGCGAGTTCGACCATAACGTCGAGCACTTCCTTGACCATTTCCGGGTCAAGCGCCGAGGTCGGTTCATCGAACAGCATGATTTTCGGTTGCATGCAGAGCGAGCGGGCAATTGCCACACGCTGCTGCTGACCACCGGAAAGCTGACCGGGGAACTTATGGGCCTGTTCGGCAATCCGAACGCGCTGCAAATAATGCATCGCCAGATCGATGGCTTCCTTCTTGGGCATCTTGCGAACCCAGATAGGTGCCAGCGTCAGGTTTTCCAGCACCGTCATGTGCGGGAAAAGGTTGAAGTGCTGGAACACCATGCAGACTTCGCGGCGAACGGCTTCGATGTTTTTGACATCGTCGCCAAGCAGAATGCCATCGACGGTGATTTCACCGCTTTGATAGGTCTCAAGACGGTTGAGCGTACGGATCAGGGTCGATTTTCCCGAGCCGGACGGACCGCAGATAACGATACGCTCGCCCTTGCGGACATGCAGATCGATATCCTTGAGAACATGGAAATTGCCATACCATTTGTTGGCTTTACTGACGGTAATCACTTCCTCGTTCGACGGAGGAGGGACAACGCCATTGGTGGTTTGTGCTTCTGTAGCTGTCATTGTTTTTTCCTCTCTCCTTACCGTTGCTCGCCCTTGCGGAGCTCTTTTTCAAGATAGGCCGAATATTTAGCCATAGAGAAACAGATCAGGAAGAAAATTGCCGAGGCGAAGGCATAACCCTCGACGTAGTATTTCGTCCATGCCGGGTCACTGCGCAGTGCCAGCTTGACGGTGCCAAGGAAGTCAAACAGACCGATGATGACCACCAGTGTCGTATCCTTGAGCATCGAAATGAAGCTGTTCACGGTCGGCGGGATCACCAGACGCAAAGCCTGCGGCAGGATGATCAGGCGCATGGACTGCCAATAGGACAGGCCAAGGCTGTCACCGGCTTCGAACTGGCCACGCGGAACAGCCTGAAGACCGCCACGGAACACTTCGGCAAGATAGGCTGCGGTGAACAGGATGATACCGATCTGCGCACGCAGCAGTTTGTCGATGGTCACACCGTCCGGAAGGAACAGCGGGAACATTACAGATGCCATGAACAGAACCGTAATCAGCGGCACGCCACGGATCACTTCGATATAGACAACCGAGATCGTCTTGATCGCCGGCATATTCGACTGACGGCCCAGTGCCAGAAGCAAACCCAGCGGGAAGGCAAAAATGATGCCGATCGCCGACAGGATCAGGGTCAGCGGAAGGCCGCCCCAATAGCTGTTCTGCACATAGGTCAGGCCAAGTACACCGCCCCACATCAGGATGGCAATGATTGGAACCCCGATCACCCACATCGGGATGATTGCCTTGCGGAAGGAAGGATATTTAACCCCGCCAAGGCTGAAGCAGATGATACCCATCAGGACAATCATCGCAAGAAGCGGGCGCCATTGTTCATCGTACGGATAGGTTCCGAACAGAATGAGACGCATGTTGGCGTTTACAAAGCCCCAGCACGCGCCGGTGACTTCGGCACAGCCTTCAATCGTCGGTTCCAGCGTGGCATTGACGATTGCCCAGTTCACGAGTGGCGGAATAAGCCATACCAGAAATGCAATTGCGCCGAGTGTCAGGAGGGTGTTGAACCAGCCGTCAAACAGGTTCTTTTTTGACCATGAAACTGCACGGGCAGAAAAAGTACCTGTAGGAAGCGGAGGTAATTTTGCGTTATCTGCCATCTTACCTCTCCACCAGTGCCATTTTCTTGTTGAACCAGTTCATAAAGAGCGAGGTCAACAAGGACAGACCAAGATAGATCGACATGAAGATCGAGATTGCCTCGATCGCCTGACCGGTCTGGTTCATGGTCGTGTTTGATACCGACACCAGATCAGGATAACCGACCGCGACAGCAAGCGAGCTGTTTTTGGTCAGGTTCAGATACTGGTTGGTCAGCGGCGGAATGGCGACGCGCATTGATTGCGGCAGGATCACCTTGCGAAGGGCAACCGAACGTTTAACGCCGAGACTGTCGGCGGCTTCCCACTGGCCATGCGGGACGGCCTGAATACCGGAACGTACGACTTCGGCAACATAGGTTGATGTGTAAACCGTGAGGCCGATCAGAACAGCAAGGAATTCCGGCGAGATATTGTAACCGCCCCGGATGTTGAAGCCTTTGAGTTCCGGCATGTCCATATCGGTCGGTGCACCACCGATCAGATATGCGACAAAGACCAGCCCAACCAGAATGCCCGTTCCGACAAGGAACATCGGGAATGGCTGGCCGGTTTCATCCTGGCGCTTTTTTGCCCATTTCTTGATGAAGAAGATCACAACGAAAGCGATGATCGCAGCAATCCCCATCAGGGTATAGGCATTGTCGGCAACCGGAACCGGCATATACATGCCACGCGATGTCAAAAGGACACCGGGCAGGGGTTCGAAGGCGTCGCGTGGATGCGGGAATGCGTTCGGAATGACGGCATACCAGAAGAAAAGCTGCAACAGGACCGGGATGTTACGGAAAGTTTCAACATAAACAGTTGCCAGTTTCCGAACGATCCAGTTCGACGACAGGCGTGCGATCCCGAAAATCGTACCGATAATGGTACAAAGAATAATTCCGAGAAAAGACACCTTTACGGTGTTCAGAAGGCCAACCAACAGTGCCGCTGCATAGCTGCTTTGTGCACTGTACTGGACCATGCTTTCACTGATTTCGAACGAAGCTTCGAGATCAAGGAAGCCATAACCGGTTGAGATGTTTTGTCGTTCCAGGTTTTCCAGCGTATTGGAAACCAGATACCAGCCCGCCAATAAGACAAGTCCGATCGCAATGATTTGGTATAGTATTGCGCGAACATTCTCGTCATTCAGGTAATCGGCGACGGTCTTGGAACGAACACCCCCCGGGGCATTTTGAGTCTTACTCATCTGACCCTCAGGTGTAGATTGTATCCAATATATATGTACCTTAACGAAAAGCTCCGCCCATGCGTTCAGGCAGTGGGGCGGAGCTTCGTTAGGCGCTTTTCAGCCGACGCTAAATATTAGCGAACCGGCCAAGCATATTGCAGACCACCATCGGTCCAGAGAGCGTTCAGGCCGCGCTCGACACCCAGTTTCGCGGTAACGTTTTTCTCATAGCTTTCGCCATAGTTACCGACCTGCTTGATGATGCGGTATGCCCACTCTTCGTCAAGACCAAGAGCTTCGCCCATGCCCGGGGAAACGCCCAGAAGACGCTGGATGCCCGGATTGGTGCTGCTCTTCATTTCGTCGACATTCGCGCTGGTGACGCCGTATTCTTCGGCTTCAATCATAGCTGCAAGAGCCCAGCGACCGATGTCTGCCCACTGTTCGTCACCCTGTGCAACAGCCGGACCAAGCGGTTCTTTGGAAATGATTTCCGGAAGAATCACATAGTCGTCCGGGTTCGGCGCCATGGTGGTACGGATCGAGGCAAGACCCGATGCGTCAGTGGTGTAAACGTCGCAACGGCCCGAGAAGAAGGCAGCAGTTGCTTCGTTGATGTTTTCGATAACGACCGGTTCGAAGCTCATTTCTTTGGCGCGGAAGTAATCGGCCAGGTTGAGTTCGGTGGTGGTGCCCGGCTCGACGCAAACGGTTGCGCCGTCAAGTTCCGTCGCGCTGGATACGCCCAGTGCTTTCGGAATCAGGAAGCCCTGACCATCATAGTAGTTGATACCAAGGAAGGTCAGGCCAAGCTTGACGTCACGCGTCAGGGTCGCCGTGGTGTTACGCGAAAGGATGTCGATTTCGCCGGACTGAAGCGCGGTGAAACGCTGTGCAGCGGTCAACGGGGTGTACTGAACCTTGTTGGCGTCGCCCAGAAGTGCAGCAGCAATGCCACGGCAAACGTCAACGTCGATACCTTCCCATTTACCTTCGGCATTGGCAGCAGAGAACCCCGGAAGACCGGTGTTCACGCCACACTGAACGAAACCTTTAGCCTTGATGCCGTCAAG
This sequence comes from uncultured Thalassospira sp., assembly GCA_946885765.1. The sequence continues at coordinate 594 of CAMPHD010000059.1, read as the reverse complement.
TACAGCGCCCGCCTGGGCATTGTTCGCGGCGATGGCAGCAACAGACATTGCGCCAGCGGCCAGGATCGTTTTGATTTTCATTAGATGAGCTCCCTCATTAGCAAAGCATTCTTTATGGCTTTGGTAACTTTTATGCCACCCTGGATATGCCAGAGCAGCATATCCTACTGTCCTGTTTTTTATTCGGACCACCAAATTAAGAAATTTTCGGCTGGTATGTGTCAAGCCTGAAAAATTTTGTGCGCAGGGCTTGTTGCTGAAATTCGCGTTATTTCCGCGTTTTAGTGGCGTGTCAGGAAACCTTGTTTTGGCAACTACATCCCTCTTGATCTTCTAAAAAATGCCATATTTCAAAAGGTTAAGAACCTGTTCAAATGGTCAGGTTCTAAAAAGGAACAAATCTCAAAATTTTTTTGTTGCCATGGATGAAATGAGCATTTTTTGATCAAAGATGTCTGTTGCTCAAAAAATAAACTCTGTTGCGACGCGGAATCGACTTCTGATGTTGGCCCGGATCGGGTGGCACGCTTTGTGGTTCTGATTAATCTTTCGCAAAAATAAAAGCCCCGTCGAGAAGGTGACGGGGCTTTGGTT
>CAMPHD010000058.1 GCA_946885765.1 uncultured Thalassospira sp. | reverse complement strand
CCCTGACGCGGGGTGGAGCAGCCCGGTAGCTCGTCAGGCTCATAACCTGAAGGTCAGAGGTTCAAATCCTCTCCCCGCAACCAAACGATCAAACCCCGCCAGTGGCGGGGTTTTGTCGTTTGGGCTTGTCTGGTCGGGTTTTGAGCCTGTGCCCATGAAGGGGATGGCTGCGACCACCGGGAGCCGCTCATGCCTGAAGGCTGAGGCTGTGAAGAAATCGCTCCAGTGGAGCGATTTTAAGCCGAAGGTTGAGCACGGGCGGTAGCCCGCGCGCAGACTGCGGAGGTTCGACGCATCCTCCATCCCATCTGTAATCCGTTCCCCATATCTTTTTTTAAAAAGTTCTTGATTTGTTCTTTTGTTTGTGGCATAAAAGAAAAGTCAACGGGAGAAAACCGCCCGGACTGAAACCCGCGAGGCCTTGAGCCTCGCGGGTTTTTGCGCTTGGGCCGGATGAAAGAGGGGGGCAGGATGCAGCGACAAAGATACGGACACAGACAGGGGCAGGGCAGCGGGGCATTCCGCAGGATATGGATCGGCGGATGGCGGAGCCATTACGGCGGCATTCTGCCCAAGGATTAAAGGGACTAAGGGAACTAACCCGGTCATTTGTCATGACGGGAGAGGTGCGTCTTATCGAGGAGGGATAAGTTAAATCTGCCGGGAACGGCAGCAATGGCAGCAGCGGGCAGCATTGAGCGTGGCCCGACGATGGTGGACCAGTGGGGCCGTACGCCTGAAGTTTGTCTGGGCTCCGTCGGTTTGCCGGAAATCCGTCATGGCCGAAGTGACCGGAGCGGGTCGTGGGCCCGGAGACCGTCCGTTGGCGAGGATGGCAGACGCCCGAGATGTGTCCGGGCTTCATTGGTCGCCGGAAGTCTGGTTTGAGGTGGGGGATCTGCTGTCGCATCGGTCATCGGCTGGCGGTGGCCCGGATTCCGTGGTCATAGTTCTGGCGGGTAAAGGCCAGCGGTCGCGATGTAAAACCGCAGAGGCAGTTTAAGGTTTCCACGGGTTTTGCAAAGAGGCTGTGATTTTGCTCTCTGCTGTGCCTGTGCTCATAAATTGTTGGTTTCGAGGGAGTCGCCGATGGGGGGATCAGTACAGGGAGGCACGTCAAGAAAATGTGTCATGCATCTTTTCGCTCGAAAGTTAGGCGGCGGAGTACCGCGCAGATTGCACTCAAAGGAAAAACTCACTGCTATTCGATTCTGAAAAAAGTGGGCTCTATCTTCGGTCCCATTCTTCCTATAATTGATCGTAAGAGTTAATCTCCTTCGAAGTCGAACAAACTAGCTATCATTTTATGGCGTTTGGCCTTTCTAGCGCGCCGGGTGGCTGCGACTGTAGCATGTGAACGACCAGTAGAGAGCGCCTCTACCAAGTCGTCTATCTTTTCAAGTTCATTCCGCAATTGTTCTCTTAGGTTTGCTCTAACTCTGCCAAGAGCGTGGCTTCCTAAGTCATTGAGGTTGCATACTGTAGAGAAATTAGATGCAAGTATACTACATTCCCTGCCGAGATAAGACAGAGCAAGATGCATGTCATCTGTCTTATTGAAGCGTGGGAAAGGTAACTTCACTATGGTCTTGTGAATGTCGCGTGGACCAAACAAACCACGAGATTGAAAATCTTTAATCATGAAGTTTGCATACCCACTATTAATGTAAGCAGTGAGATAGTGGCCTTCTTCCTCGGTTTCGCATTCGCACCAATAAGTTTTGTGATCCACAATGAACGGATAGTCGAAATTATTTCTATCAACTAAAACAGCAGACGCATCGCTTGCAGATGACGTGTAAATAACCAAAAATCGAGCGTTAGGTTTTTGGTTAGTCAGTTTCGACTGCCAGTTTAAGTAGCTAGTTAAGTCAATTTTCTTCTTACGATTTCCATCTGTCTTTAACTCATCCCAAATTCTCTCCGCTTTATAAAACCATTTGCTTGCCTCGCGATAGCCTCTTGCAAGAAGCTCTTCACTGTTTAATGCCACAAACTTAGCTTCCGCTTTTCCCTCATGGTCTATGATGAGAGGCAAGAGAACTAGCGGAGGACATATAAGTGCAAACGGAATTACATTGCGAGAAATGGCGGTTCGATAAAGTAGTTTTCCCTCCGCGCGTGCATTGATTATTTGGCCTTTCCAAGGCTTTTTCGCTTCGCGATCGGAATTTACAGATGTGGTAAGGTTAATGACCCGTGTGTTCAGGTTTGAGGAGTCTGAATCAATCTGATTGGTCTCAACGAAAAACAAGTTTCTAGGTACAATTGTAGCGCCTTGATGAAACTTCTTTGAATAAGCGTTGCCGCCGAGCAGTGTATCAAATGGTTCCGTGGTTAGTGCAGACCTAGCTCTGCCACGAGTTCCTTGAAGCCTAGAATAGTATAGCCGTATTGGCTCCGACGTTATCTTGGTTTTGACTTCTTCCCAATGTGCTTGTGAGCGACGCAGTCGCCCTGTCAGCTTGCGGCCTATTATTCCACTGGAATTGATCTTCCTAACCGCATTGGGGCCATTGTCTTTGATGGCAATAAGGACGCAACTTGGAACTCGAAAGAGTGGAGTAACTCCTTGTAAGTCCCAGCCTTCAACAAGTTTGACTCCATGCACTTGGCCAGATCTCATGTTTTCATGCTGATCTGCGCTCAAGAAGCTGCGAGGTAAAACAAATGCGAGCTGTCCTGAGGGGCGTAGGAAATAGTTAACGGAGTGAGCCAAAAAAATAGCAGCGATCTCCAGATGAGGGAAATTTGCTCTATTGGCGGGCGTTACTGAATAGTGATCTGATAGCGATTTTAGTGAGGTTTGATACTCACCATTTGTAATATCTGCATATGTGAGCCATGGGGGGTTGCCTAAGACAAAGTCAAATCGATGCATAAGAAATACAGGCTTATAAGAATTTTGAAGAATAAATTTCCAAATGCTATCTCTGCCTTGCTGATGGGCTAGTTTCATTCCAGTATATACATCGTACAGCTGAGAAGGTAGTTCCTTTGCTGTCTCTTTGCTAATATTTGCAGATATAAGGCGAATAAAATTTTCACGATCTAGAACCTCGTCAAAGCGGTGTACCATCTCGTCACAGAATGAAATTAAGGTGTCAAAATCATCTGCACTTTGAACCCCACTTAAATCAATAGAGTATGGTCGGTTATCTATTGATATTTGAAAATGTGTGGAGAATAAATCTGCAGATCCACGGGGAACTAATAGAGAATTTGCTAAGTATATATGCAAAGTAATTGGTTTGGAAGATTTGGAGATGATGTCTTTAATTGATAGAAGTATGTTTGTTTTTGATATCAACACGGATAGCGGATGTATATCTATGCCAACAACTTGTGATGCAATATTCTCTGCTTCTAGTTGGGGGAAATCTCTTCTTAGCCGTGCTACAATCGCACGAAGAAATGACCCACTCCCGCAGGCTGGATCTAAGAATTTAGATGTTTGGGTAATTGCGAGGCTCTCAACGAGATTTTCGCACAGCCAATCTGGAGTGTAGTATTCACCCAAGGCATGGCGTGTTTCAAGATCAATTAATTCTTGATATACACCTTTTAGAACGTCTTCTTCAACTTTGGAGAAGTCATACTCTTGAAGCTGGCGGTTAATTTCTCTGAACATGGGGCGCAGCTTGTTAAAATATTGTGGTGCGGCAACCCAGTGGAAAAAGTCATCTTCTACGAAACGCTCGATATTTAGATTGTCAAAAATTGCACCATTTAGAATGTTGTAAATAGTTTCGTCTTCTATAATCGGTTTGTTTGTGATTACAGAATAAGCAATAAATTTTGCAAATACAGATAGATAAGTGTGAACAAGAAACATGTTCGGAGAGTCATCGAATCGGCCGTACGCTATCGAGAGAAACCTTCTCCATTGCTCGAATGCGACTTGTAATTCAGACTTCTCAGTAATGTCAGACATACAAAGTTGGAGGTTTACTATCGAGTTGATAAATGCTCGCGAGGTGTCCCCGAAGTCGTATTGTATATTTTCTAAAGTGGCATTTTTAGGATGAGAAGAAAATAAAAGTTCGTCTAAGAAGAAAGGAAATTCACCAAATGAACTAGCATTGAGTTCAAACCGTTTTGTTTCACGTAGACGAAAGCTGCTACCAAGACTAAATTGTTTGTTCTCAAGTCGAGACCAATCGGGAGCATACCTGACCCAACGGATTCCGTCGGTTGCAATCAATATAAAGCGATAGTTTTGTCCAGACCTCCAATTGCCCTCCAGATACTCTTCTAATTGGTGTTTTGCATGTTCTCCTGTCTTGGCAAGGTCTTTCTCCCACTCAATTATAATTGTTTCCGTTTGTGTGTCAGCTCTTCCGTAGCTTTTTCGCTCTCCGCGTGGAATATTTGCTACCACACGCTCCGCCCCCAGAGCTAAAGCTGAGACGAGTTGTTGGGCGCCGTTGTCATCTGAAAAAGCGATAGTAAGATACTGAAGAAATCTTTCTTTCTTCGCAGATTCTGTGTTGGCGCTTTTTAGGTCGTGAAATAGTTTCTCAGTATAAGCTTGATTGAATATGTTATCTGCAGGCATTTTTCTCACAACTACGAAACTTGGAACTGGACTGCGATCTGGAATTTAAGTGTGTTGTAGCAGGACTATACTCGGCTGTCAGAGTGACTTTCATTCAAAACTTAGAATACCCCTGTCTCTCCTCGGGTGCTCCTTTTTTCTGCAGCTACCTATAAAAAACACCCCCAGCCTCACGACCGGGGGTGTTTCTCGTTCGGAGCCCAAAAGCTCCAATCCAGATCATTTCAAGGGCGGAAGCCCTTACGCGGCGAGATCAAATCGGTCCGCGTTCATGACCTTGGTCCAGGCCGCGACGAAGTCCTTGACGAACTTCTCGTGGTTGTCGTCCTGGGCGTAGACTTCGGCGTAGGCGCGCAGGATGGCGTTTGAGCCAAACACGAGGTCAACCCGGGTCGCGGTCCATTTGGTCTGGCCGGTTTTGCGATCAACGATGTTGTAAAGGTTGTCGCCCGCCGGTTTCCAGCTATAGGCCATGTCGGTCAGGTTGACGAAGAAGTCGGTCGTCAGTTTGCCAACACGGTCGGTAAAGACGCCGTGTTTGGTACCGCCATGATTGGTGCCAAGAACGCGCATGCCACCGACCAGTGCGGTCATTTCCGGTGCGGTCAGGCCCATGAGCTGGGTACGGTCCAGCATCATTTCTTCGGGCGAGACCACATAATCGTCTTTCAGCCAGTTGCGATAGCCATCGGCCAGCGGTTCGAGCGGCTCGAAACTTGCGGCATCGGTCATCTCGTCCGTGGCATCGCCGCGGCCCGGTGCGAACGGGACGGTGATGTTGACGCCGGCATCCTTGGCGGCCTTTTCAACGGCTGCCGTACCACCGAGCACGATCAGATCGGCAAGGCTGACTTTCTTGGCAAGGCCGGCCTGAATGCCCTCAAGGGTTTTGAGAACCTTGGCAAGGCGTTCGGGCTCGTTCCCCGCCCAGTCCTTTTGCGGGGCCAGACGGATGCGGGCCCCATTGGCACCGCCGCGCATGTCCGAACCGCGATAGGTGCGGGCACTGTCCCAAGCGGTGTTGATCAGTTCGGCACTGGTCAGGCCAGATGACAGCAGTTTGGACTTGAGATCGGCGATTTCGGCGTCCGAGAGGGTGTAGTCAACACTTGGGATCGGGTCCTGCCAGATCAGGTCTTCCTTGGGCACGTCCGGGCCGACATAGCGGACTTTCGGGCCCATGTCGCGATGGGTCAGTTTGAACCATGCACGGGCAAAGGTTTCGGAGAAATATTCCGGGTCCTTCATGAATTTCTGGCAGATGGCGTTATAGGTCGGGTCGACCTTCATCGCCATATCGGCATCGGTCATGATCGGTTTGCAGCGGATCGAGGGATCCTCGACATCGACCGGCATGTCTTCTTCCTTGATGTCCACCGGTTCCCACTGCCATGCGCCAGCCGGGCTTTTCTTCAGCTCCCACTCGTGGCCAAACAGCATATCGAACCAGCCCATATCCCATTTGGTCGGGTTGGACGTCCATGCGCCTTCGATGCCCGAAACCATGGTATCGCGGCCAATGCCACGGCCATTGGTTTTCATCCAGCCGATGCCCTGATATTCGACGTCGGCGGCTTCGGGTTCGGGGCTGAGATCAGACGGCGAGCCATTGCCGTGCGATTTGCCGATGGTGTGGCCACCAGCGGTAAGGGCTGCTGTTTCCTCGTCATCCATCGCCATGCGGGCGAAGGTTTCGCGGACCTGGGCGGCGGTTTTCATCGGGTCGGGCTGCCCGTTCACCCCTTCCGGGTTCACATAGATCAGGCCCATCTGGACGGCGGCCAGCGGGTTTTGCATGGTGTCGGGGCGGGTGATGTCTTCATAACGGCTGTCGCTTGGTGCCAGCCATTCCTTTTCCGCACCCCAATAGGTGTCCTTTTCCGGGTGCCAGACATCTTCGCGGCCAAAGGCGAAGCCATAGGTTTTAAGGCCCGCGACTTCATAGGCAATCGTGCCGGCCAGGATCATCAGATCGGCCCAGGAGATTTTGTTGCCATATTTGCGCTTGATCGGCCAGAGCAGACGGCGGCCCTTGTCGGTGTTGACGTTGTCAGGCCAGGAGTTGAGCGGGGCGAAACGCTGGTTCCCCGTCCCGCCGCCACCACGGCCATCGGCCAGACGGTAGGAGCCTGCGGAATGCCATGCAACACGGGCGAACATGCCAACATAGCTGCCCCAGTCGGCGGGCCACCATTCCTGGCTTTCATTCATCAGGGCGCGAAGGTCGTTTTTAAGGCTTTCGACGTCGAGCTTTTTGAGTTCTTCGCGGTAGTTGAAATCGCGGCCCAGCGGATTGGTTTTGGTGTCGTTCTGATGAAGGATGTCGAAATTCAATGCATTTGGCCACCAGTCGGTGACCGTGGTGCCCAGTGCGGTCATACCGCCATGCATGACCGGGCATTTCCCTGCTGTGTGTTTTCCGTCCATTTCTCTCTCCCGTAATGGCTGTCTGTTCTTGCTTTCCTGATCCGGTCAGGTTTTACCCAAGGCGATATTTGCGGATTGCGGCATGATGGGGGTCCCCAATTCGCAGTCTTGTATCGACTTCTGGTTTCTCTCTCCTGCCGGGGGTTGAGTCGGTCATATTGACCACAGGAACATCTGAACATTCTGGTGAACATTTCGGCGTGATGCTTCCCTGTTCAAGGTAATGTCGAAACTTGTGATCGCAACAAGACGAGATTGTTAAATCATTGGGCGTCATGTGAGGCGATGCTGTCAAGCAGGCTAACGCGTTTTGAGTGTATAGGTTAAATAGTTATTTTTGAATTTTTTGATAGATTTTACCGATTTATGGTCGGGCCGATCCGGGGGATCGAGGTCACAAAACCGCCATGGCGCATTTGCATGCTTTTCAAGCGCGCGTGATTGGCGTTAGGCTTGCGCGTACAAACATCAAAACATCATTGGGGAAGTTGTGCGACATGGACGGGTCCGATCAGGCGGTGCCGGATATCGCCTATAGCCCGATGCCCGACGAAGCAGGCATCCGTGACTTCATAACCACATGCGACAGGTTTTATCCGCCCGACGCGGTTGCCGCCGATATTGCGCAAAACCGCAAATGGTATGGCGCGCTTTGTGATGCCTTTGCCTATCCCCATCCGCCGGGGCTTCTGACCTGTGATGACCATATTGCCGGTGTGGCGGTCAGGATTTATCGCCCGGCGAAAATCAGAACAACGCGGAAGTTGCTTTACCTGCATGGTGGCGGGTTTATCGTCGGGTCGCTGGATAGCCATGATGCGATCTGTGCCGAGATTGCCGAGGCGGCGGGCGCGGAAATGATATCGGTCGATTACCGGCTGGCACCCGAACATATCTGGCCAGCGGCGCATCAGGATGCGTTTGCGGTTGCGCGTGATGTTTTGTCGCACGGTGCGGAGGTCGTCCTGATTGGCGATAGTGCCGGGGCGACATTGGCCGGTGGGCTTGCGATCCGGGCGCGCGACGAGGGGCTTGGTGCAGGCGTAATCGGGCAGGTCCTGATTTATCCGGCCCTTGGCGGTGATCTTGGCTGGCCATCCTATGGGCAGATGGCATCCGCCCCCGGTTTAAGTACCGATGATGTGATTTATTATCGCGATGTCCTGAAGGCACCGATGGATGACCCGGTGGCCTATCCGCTTTCGGCGGAGGATCTGCGGGGATTGCCGCCGACTTATATCACCGCGGCCTATTTTGATCCGCTGCGCGATGACGGGCGGGAATATACCGCGCGGCTGGCGCGCGCCGGGATCGATGTGACGTACCGCGAAGAACCGCAGATGATCCATGGCTGGCTGCGTGCGCGGCATATGAGCGACGGGGCGGCGGACGGATTTAAATTCCTGTGTGATGCGATAAAGCGCATGGCGGCGGAATAATAATGTGCCGGATATTCATTCTGATTTGCGCGAAATGTGAAATGATCTGCATTTAATTGATCCGGTAAATCGCCAGAATTATTTGATGGTTTCTTTCGGTTGATTATCGCGGTTTGGTATCTGTATTCATCTGTTGCGGGAAATCCGCCGGTGATGAGTGTTTTGATAATTTCCTGTTCTGGTGATAGTCTTTGTCGCCTCATCTGTTTCGAAGGTGTGTTTCGCCCGGTAGGGCACCCGTAGAACGGAGGCAGGGAATGTATCGCAAGATCATGGTACCCGTGGATCTGACGCATATCGACAAGCTGGAAAAGGCGCTTTCGACGGCGGCGGATCTGGCAAAGCATTATGATGCCAAAATCTGCTTTTTCGGGGTTGGAACCAATACCCCATCCCCGATTGCGCATACGCCAGCAGAATATGATCGCAAAATGGCGGCCTTTGCCGAAGAGCAGGCCAAAAAGACCGGTATCGACTGTTCGGGCATGACCCGCATTTCACACGATCCGGCGATTGATCTGAGCGAAATCATTGTTGATGCGGCGACGGAGGCCAAGGCGGATGTGATCGTCATGGCGTCCCATGTGCCGGGTATTGCCGATCATATTTTTGCATCCCATGGCGGCTATGTTGCGTCGCATTGGGATCAATCCGTGTTTTTGGTGCGTTAAGCACGGACACGGACAGATCAGATTGCGGCCGGGGGTGGCCGCAAAAGTTTTCAAGGGAGATTGTAAATGGGATCGAATGCCGAAACGGGCATCGAAAGCCCGGATGGTGCGGCCAATCCGATTGATACCGATTATGAGATCGGACAGGATAACATCACCACCAAAATTGGCCCGTTCGGGCTTGATATTCACAACCCGGTATTCCTGATTTCAGGGTTATCGATTGTTGCCTTTGTGTTTTTGACGCTGGCCTTTCAGGAAAGTGTCGGGCCGATGTTCAATGACCTTCGGGACTGGCTGACATCGACCTTCGACTGGTTCTTCCTGTCGGTGGCGAATGTTTTTGTTTTGCTGTGTCTGTTTCTGATTGTCTCGCCGCTCGGCAAGGTGCGGCTGGGCGGGCAGGATGCGGTGCCCGATTATTCCTATAGCGGCTGGTTTGCCATGCTGTTTGCGGCGGGCATGGGCATTGGCCTTATGTTTTATGGTGTGTCGGAGCCAATATCGCATTTCACGACCTCGATGGGGGGCACAACGTTTGGTGAAGCGGGTGCGCGCACGGACTGGGCGCCGCTTGGTGGGGCGGCAGGCGATGTGGATGCGTCGTTTGACCTTGGCATGGCGGCGACGATTTTCCACTGGGGGCTTCACCCGTGGGCGATCTATGCGACGGTGGCACTGGCACTTGCGCTTTTCTCGTTCAACAAGGGCCTGCCATTGACCATGCGGTCGGTGTTTTATCCGATCTTTGGCGAACGTGTCTGGGGCTGGACCGGGCATGTGATTGATATTCTGGCGGTGTTTGCCACCCTGTTCGGGCTTGCGACGTCGCTTGGTTTTGGCGCGGAGCAGGCCAATGCCGGGCTTGAATTCCTGTTTGGCATTCCGGTTACGGACGGATCGAAGGTTGTCCTGATTATCGCGATTACCGGGGTTGCGCTGATTTCTGTCCTTGCGGGGCTTGATGCCGGGGTCAAACGGCTTTCGGAAATCAATATGGTTCTGGCGGCATTGCTTCTGCTGTTTGTCGTGCTGGTCGGGCCGACGATGGACATCATCAAGGGCTTTTTCACAAGTCTTGTTGCCTATGTCGAATATCTGCCCGCCCTTTCGAACCCGGTCGGGCGCGAGGATGCGAATTTCAGCCAGGGCTGGACGTCGTTCTATTGGGCGTGGTGGATTTCCTGGTCGCCGTTTGTCGGCATGTTCATTGCGCGCGTGTCACGCGGCCGGACGGTGCGCGAATTCATAACCTGTGTGCTGATCATTCCGTCGCTGGTCTGTGTGCTTTGGATGACGGCGTTTGGCGGCACGGCGGTGCATATGGTCAATGAAGGCGTGCAGGCGATTGCCGATGCAGCCCTTCCGATCAAGCTGTTTAGCATGCTTGAAGCCCTGCCGTTGCAGGCGATCACGTCCTTTATCGGGATCATTCTGGTGATCGTGTTCTTTGTGACATCATCGGATTCCGGGTCGCTTGTGATCGACACGATTACCGCGGGCGGCAAGGTTGATGCGCCGGTGCCGCAGCGCATATTCTGGTGTACGTTTGAGGGGCTGGTTGCGATTGCGCTTCTGCTGGGCGGGGGGCTTGGCTCCCTGCAGGCGATGGCGGTTTCAACGGGGTTCCCGTTTGCCATCGTGCTTTTGCTGGCGTGCTATTCCATCATTCAGGGATTGCGCAGCGAGCCGCGATAAATCGAAAGCGGATAGAAATAAAAAAGGGGCGCGATGTTTTGCGCCCCTTTTTGTTTGGATGCTGGCCGGTTTACGGTTTGATCTGTTCGAAGGTCATGATCGATTTGGCGCTGCCATCAACCAGCATCAGGTCGCCGTCCTGCACTTTCCAGCCTTTGACATCTGCCATGGCGGCGATAAAGGCATCCTCGACCTCCATCGCGTTTTCCATGCACATCATTTTGGTGCTGCCCAGCGGTGAAACTTCAAGCGCGGTATCCTTGCGGGTGTAGCTGCCGAAATAGCGGTTACAGCCGGTCGATCCGGCAATTTTGCCGTCATCGGTAAAGTTGACGCTGGCAAGGACCGGGCTCATCGGGGTCAGGCTTTTGTCTTTCGCCTCAATGCGCATCAGTTGCCAGTTGTGACCGGCGATGGCCGACCAGTCGGCGGGGGATTTTTCCTCGGCCGGTTTGGTTGTGGCAGCACAACCGGCAAGCCACAGGCTGCTGGCGATGCCAAATGCTGCGAAGGTTAAAGAGGTTGCTTTGCGCATTCGAAATATCCTGTGTTTGGAATCTGTCTCGGTCTGACTGCTGCGTTTCGGGCAGCGTGAACCGTGGCGGGATACTCATACGACTTTGCGGCAAAATTTTAGCAGGGTCACGCTGCGATTTTATAGTGCTGTCGTAAGGGTTTGGCAGGGTTGCGGTGCACAAGACCTTTGCGTCGGGGCATTCTCGCGGCTAATGTAGCCGGGCTCGCCACCATTATTTTCCCGCCACTATCTCAAGGTCATCATCATGAAGCTTGCCCTGTCTGACGCACATGCACTTGTGTGCGATACCCTGCTGCGCTGCAAGGTTGATCCCGACAATGCCGGATCGGTTGCAACCGCCCTGGTCACCGCCGAGGCCGCAGGACAGGGCGGGCATGGTTTGCGCCGGGTTCCGGCCTATGCCGCGCAGGCGCGTGCGGGCAAGGTTGACGGGCATGCCAAGCCGGTGGCCGATCAGCCGTTTCCGGCAGTGTTGCGGATTGATGCGCAGTTCGGCTTTGCCTATCCGGCCCTTGATCTGATGATCGAACGATTGCCCGATATCGCGCGCAGTCAGGGGATCGCGGTTGCGGCAATCCATAAATCGCACCATGCCGGGGTGATGGGACTTACGGTGGAAAAGCTGGCGGAGGCAGGGCTGGCGGCGATGATGTTTGCCAATGCCCCGGCGGCAATGGCGCCGTGGGGTGGCCGCCGCCCGATGTTTGGCACCAACCCGATTGCCTTTGCCACCCCGATTGGCGATGGCGATCCGATCGTGATTGATCTGGCACTATCGAAGGTGGCACGCGGCAAGATCATGGCGGCCAAGCAAAAGGGCGTTCCGATCCCCGATGACTGGGCATTGGATGTTGACGGCAATCCAACGACGGATGCCGTCAAGGCGCTTGAGGGCACGATGGTTCCGGCGGGTGGTGTCAAGGGTGCGGCCCTTGCCATGATGGTTGAAATGCTGGCCGCCGGGTTGACCGGCGCGCAGTTCGGACATCAGTCATCGTCGCTGTTTGATGACAAGGGCGCACCACCGGCATTGGGCCAGATGGTGATTGCCATTGATCCGGTTGCGGTCGGCGGGGCGGGGATCATTGATCATTTGCGTTATATCGCAGATGATATCGCGCTTGAGGAAACCGTGCGGTTGCCGGGGCGACGCGGGCAGAATGCGCGTCGGGATGCG
>CAMPHD010000057.1 GCA_946885765.1 uncultured Thalassospira sp. | reverse complement strand
GACTTTGCCTTGTCGATGATCGCGCCCATCGGGCTTCCTCCGTTACGGTTTGATTTTTCTGGAAATTTTCTGGAACAGAGCCTAGGCGATTTCAGGCAGTTCAACAATGTCATAGCTGTGGGTAATGGTCATCCCCCGCACCGGATCATGCATTGTCATTTTAAACGAACGCGCCGGACGCACCCCGCCCTTCGCCCCGAAAGTACCACACAGCATCACAGCGACCTTACCATTGGCACTTGCCGCCTTAAGCCCCGATCCTGCGATCAGATCGGAAAGCGGACGGATCGATGCAATCGTGCCTTCCTGATATGGAACCCATTCATCACTATCGCCTTCACGGACCCAGGATTTCAGTTCGATCTGTTCCAGATGATCGGCAACATCGTCAAACTTCCAGATCGTATCCGCGACCGGCTTGGCGCAAATCTGTTTTGACAGTGCAACCGAATGGGCTTCAAGTTCCCGGTCGGTATGATCCGATGCCAGCCCAAGATAAAGAACGCTATCCTTTGAAATCACCAGCGGCTCGACCTCGCCCGATGTGCCTTTGCCAACCACCTCAATCACCGGGGCTTGGGTCAGCATGCCAAACGATGTCCGGTAATAAAGCGGCACGGTCGATGGCGGTTTGACCCCGATAGCGGCCAACTCATCAATGTGATGCTGGATCGCCTTGGCATCGCGCCCCGTCCATCCGGCAACCGTGCAATGGCCGATTTCAAAGCTGACGACATTGCCATCAAGAGTAAAATTCATCTGCATTTGCGTTATCCTAATTCTGATTTTTACGAATTTTGCGCGCATTGGGCGATTGCGGACCGATTTCCCGGTCCGCCCCGAAGGCACAAAAGATCAAGACGTGATCCGCTCCGTCGCGCGTGGTTGTTCTGTGGTTATGCCTGCCAGATCAAAGAATATCGGGCAGGAACAGGGCGACGGATGGCATCGCAACAAGCAGGGCAATCATGGCAAGCATCACCAGAACAAACGGGATGGTACCCAGCATCACTTCGGACAATCGGCCCGATTTGCGCGCGCCCTGCACGACGTAAAGATTAAGTCCGACAGGCGGTGTGATCAGAGCCATCTCGATCAGGACAATCAAAAGAATGCCAAACCAGACTTTATCGAAGCCCATACCGGTCATGATCGGCACGATGATCGGAATGGTCGCCACCATCAGCGACAGGGTTTCAATGAAGAAACCAAGCACGATGTAAAGCAGGATCACGACCATCAATGTTCCCATCGGCGACAGATTCAAACCGGTCAGAAGGTCCTTGAGCTCCTGCCCCATACCTGCGGCGGTCAGGGTAAAGTTCAGGAAATAAGCCCCGATAATCACCAGCATGATCATCGCAGTGATCCGAACCGTGCCATACAGGCAGCGTTCCATCATTTCGCGCGAAACACCGCGATTGAATGCCGCAATCAGCATCGCAATCGCCACACCGACAGCAGCCGATTCCGTCGGAGTGGCCCAGCCGGCATAGATCGACCCGATCACCACAAGGAACAGAACCACAATCGGTAAAAGATGCCGCAAACTGCCAATGCGTTCCGACCAGGTGAATGAACGGCTTGTCCCGCCAAGGGTCGGTTTGATCTTGCACAGGATCGCCGTCACCATCATGAAGGCCACCGCCATCAGAAGCCCCGGGATCAATCCGGCAAGGAAAAGACGCGGGATCGATGTTTCGGTCAGGAAGCCATAGACGATCAGGTTGATCGATGGCGGGATCATGATGCCAAGCGTCCCGCCCGCGGCAATCGCGCCGGAAAACAGTTTCGGATCATAGCCAAGCTTCTCGGCCTGCGGCATGGCAACGGTTGCAACCGTTGCCGCCGTCGCGACAGACGACCCCGACGTTGCCGAAAACATCGTTGCCGTGCCGATATTGGCGTGGATCAACCCGCCCGGAAGCCACGAAAACCATTTATCAAGGGCTTCATAAGTGCGTTCGGCAATCCCACCACGCACCAGAATTTCCCCCAGCAGCACAAAGAACGGAATCGCAATCAAGGTCGATGAATTCGACGATGACCAGACCACCTGCCCAAGCCCACGCAAAAGCGGGAACGGTGAAAACAGCTGATCGACCCCGAACCCAAGAAGGAACAGCACAATCCCGACCGGAATGGATAGGGCCAATAGCCCCAGAAGCGATGCAGTAACGGTAAAAATCATGCTTCCAACTCCAGTTCGGAGCGTGCACCGACAAGCGCATCTGCCTGTTCAAGGTTTCGCTTGACCAGAAGCGACAGCGTCAGGATCACCAGAATGCTTGAACACACGGCAAACCATATCCAGCCAGAAAGCCAGATCGATTGCGGTATCCATAACGGTGTTTCAAGCGGGGTATTGGCACGTGATCCGCGTTCAATCGTCTTTTGCAGAACCGGCCAGCTTTGAACGGCAATAATGATCGATGTTCCCGCAAGAGCAACAATCGCAAGAAGATCAAGCATCGCCTTGCCGCGCTGTTGCAGGCGCAAACGGATAAGGTCAATACGTACATGCGCCAGTTCCGTAAGGGCATAGGACATGCCCCAACTGGCAACACCGGCCATCACATATCCCGAGATTTCGTCCGCTCCCCCAAAGGAAATGCCGACTTCACGCAAAAGAATGTCTGCGATGATCAGGATCACGCAGCCTGTCAGAACAAGTCCGACAAGCAGCGCAATCACACGGTTAATGCGGCGGATAGCCGCAATCAATGAGGTAGTCACGGTTGCGGCCTCCTCCGGCTGGGTTACTGCTTAGCTCAGAGGTACGGTAACACCGACGGTTTTACCAACCGTTTCGTTCCAGCGCGTAACCCAACCAGCACCGGCGCGTTCGGCCCATTCCGGTAAAACGACGGTCGTCAGGATTTCCTTGGCTTTGGCAAGATCGGCATCGGATGCCTCAACCAATGTCATGCTGGCCGGATCACCCGCCGGGCAGGTTCCATTCCCGGTCAAACACGCGATATCGGCTTCAAGCGCACCTGCGGCCGCAGCCCATGCCGGGGCTTCGAATTTGGAATTGACTTCGTCTGTAATCAGTTTCTGCATTTCCGGCGACAGGCTGTTCCACTTGTCGAAATTCATCGCTGTTACAACCGGGTCCCAGCCGCCAAGCGGAATGGTCATCAGGTGGTCGGAAACTTCCCACCAACCCGCACTGTATCCCGAACCGGCACCGGTAACGGCACAATCAATCACACCGCGTTCAAGCGCGCCCGGTACTTCGGAAAATGCAACATTGACGCCATTGGCACCCAATGCCTCAAGGAACTTGGTCGTCATGCGGCCTGAACCACGAACCTTTTTGCCTTTAAGGTCTTCAAGCGACGTAATGTCCCCCTTACAGAAAACGACCTGCGGCGGATAGGGCGCAATCGCCAGAACCTTGGCATTGAAACGCTCCTTGAAGATATCCTCGACCATCGGACGGGCAGCTTCGACCATCGCCTTTGCTTCTTCGGCGGTATTGGCAACCAACGGCACGTCAAGACCTTCAAGTTCAGGGGCATCGCCAACCGCATAATCCGCGACCGTCATGCCAACATCGAAAACGCCGTCATTCAGAATACGGAAAACGTCACCGCCGCCGATCCCCATCTGGTCATGCGTGGTCATCTGGACATTGATATCGCCGTTCGATGCGGCGGGCAGTTCTTCGGTCCAGAACGGCGTTTCAAACTGCTTGTTCAGCGGCAGGCTGCTCCAGCTGCCGACAACGGCAAGGTCTTCGGCAAAAGCTGGCGATGCGATCATGCCGGCACCAAGGGCCGAAACGGCAAGTAATGATGATACTGTCTTTTTCATGAGATGGTCCTCTCTGATAGCTAGGTTTTATTTGTGATTTCAGGCGGTCTTTGTCTGTAGTGAAAATTCCGCGGCTTCTGCCAGGACATCCGTCACCAGCATCAGACCGGGTTCATGCGTGATGGCAAGGTCCGGCAAAACATTGCGGATCGCCATTTGCGGCGTAACGCCACAGGCCCAGAAAACCGGGATATCCCCCTCGTCCACGACAGGCTCGTCGCCGAAGTCCGGCTTCATGAGATCGGAAATGCCAATGCTGGCCGGATCGCCAATATGAACCGGCGCACCATGCGCCAGGCGATAACGATCAGAATAAAGGATGGCACGGATGGCATCGGATGGTTTGAACGACCGCATCGAAACCACCAGCGGGCCATGGAAACGCCCAGCCGGGGTGGTGGCGATATTGGTCACATACATCGGAACGTTCCGGTTGGCATCCATATGACGTAGCGGCACACCACTGCGCGTAATCGCTGCCTCAAACGAAAATGAACAGCCCAGAACAAAGACCACAAGGTCATCGCGCCAGATCGCGTTCAGATCGGAAACACTGTCAAAATCAGTCGTCCCGCGAAACACGCGATAACCCGGCAGATCGGTGCGAATGTCAAGATCGGCGCCAAGTTCCGGGATATACGGCGCCCCCGGTTCAGACATGCCGATCAAAGGGCATGATTTCGGGTTCTTGGCACAAAATTTAAGGAACTCGTCGGCATAGCTTGCCGGCAGAATCGCAAGATTGCCCTGCAAATAGCCGGATGCATATCCGGTAGTGGTGCCCCGATGTTTCCCGAAACGGATTGCGTGGCGCAAAGCCAGCGGCGATATCGTCGATGCAGATTCCGAAACGGTCGTCGGGGAACAAGGTGCGCTTTTTGTCGCGTTCATTTATTCGGTCCTGTTCTCAGCCTCGCAACAAGCTTGAGAAACTCAACCGATCTTGTCAAGAAATCATTTTTGTCAATTTATGATCTAATTTAACGATCAGTTTGATCGAACAATCTGGCTGCCTCGATCACTGCCTCGCCTATTTCACGGTTGCGTTCGGGGTAGTAACTGATCACGAAATGAAGGTCGGTCAGCCGGGCTTCTTCCTGCACCGGGATTGCCTTAATATGTTCATCCCAAACGGAATTTGTGACCATCAGGGATGGCAGAACACCGATCCCGAAACCTCCGCCGACAAGGTGTTTTACGGTCGAAAGTGACGCCGATCCATGTAATGCAGGCGGCGAAATATCGGGTGCCGAGAAGATGCTTTCGACCTCGCGAAACGGGGGGGTTCCCTTCGGGAAGGTGACAATTGCATGCTCGGCAAGCTTTGCCAGCGACATTGGATGATCGGGCAATTCCATCGATCCGGTGCAATACCAGCCCAGTTGAACCGGCTTAAGGGCGGCGGCAACCGCGCCCTGCGGCACCGATTCCCGCAACATAATTGCGACGTCAAGCGCATCGTCGGCCATGGTCATTGCCAACTGGCCGGATGTATCTACCGACAGCTCGAAACGGACTTTCGGGTAATCGTCTTTCAGCTTGTTCAACATATCGGTCAGGATCGTATGAACGATGGTCTCCGCCACACCGATACGAACCGTGCCGCTTAATTCCCCCGGATGGGTCAATTCCTGCCAGATACGATCGCGTGCGCGCGATAAACGCTGCGCTTCTTCAAGAAACCGAAGACCTGCCGCCGTCAAACGCACCTGCCGATTGGACCGGTCAAACAGCATGATGCCCAGCTTTTTCTCAAGTGCCGAAACCCGCGATGAAATCGCCGACTGGGACAGATCGTATTTCTGAGCCGCCGCGCGAAAGCCACCTGCCTTCACGATGTCCTGTAAAATCTCGATATCCTTGAATTCAAACACGGTTTCGTTCCCTGAACAGATACTGCATCGTCGATCCTGTCAGCCGGATCGTTTGATTTATGATCATAATACCCTGCAACCGATCATCTGGCACGATCAATCCGTTGCGATTTTGCTATCGTATGCAGGACAAAGCGTACCAATGACCGTTTCGGATGAAATTCCGGCTTCACCGCCCCCTCACCGAGGCGTTACTTGCCCGAAGTACCTTTTCCTTAGACATTGGGAATATGCCAGATTGGAGGGTTAGATGCTGATACGCCGCAAGAAGGGTTGGGAAATCGCCGAACGCGATGTGACCCCGGAATCCGTTTACCGAAATCGCCGCCAGTTCCTGAAAGGCATTGCCGCAGGCTCCATCGGCGCAGCAGCAACCAGTCTGCCGATCGGTCGTGCACTGGCTCAGGGATCCGATCCAACCGCCAATCTTTATCCGGCAATGCGTAATCCGGCTTATGTTGTTGATCGCGCGATCACCGATAAATCCAAGGCGCTGACCTATAACAACTTCTATGAATTCGGATCGCACAAATTCATATCCGAAGCCGCACAGGCCATGAAGATCCGCCCATGGACGGTCAAGATTGACGGCATGGTCGAAAAGCCGATTGAAATCGACTTTGACGATCTGGTCCGCAAGATGCCGCTTGAAGAACGCGTTTATCGTTTCCGCTGTGTCGAAGCCTGGGCGATGACCGTGCCCTGGACCGGTTTCCCGATGAAGGCGCTTGTCGATTATGCCAAGCCGCTATCGGGTGCCAAATACATCGAAATGGAAACCGCCAGCCAGAAAGACACCATGCCCGGTCTGCGGCAGTTCTGGTATCCGTGGCCCTATATCGAAGGCCTGACCATCGAGGAAGCCACCAACGAACTTGCCATGATCGGAACAGGTATCTACGGCGAACCGATGCCCAAACAGAACGGTGCGCCACTGCGTCTGATCACACCATGGAAATACGGCTTCAAGAACATCAAATCGATTGTGCGCTTCACCTTTACCGACAAGCGCCCGGTCAGTTATTGGGAGCAGCTTGCTGACACTGAATATGGCTTCTGGGCCAACGTGAACCCCAAAGTCCCCCACCCGCGCTGGAGCCAGGCACAGGAACGCCTGCTGACCACCGGCGAGGAAGTCCCGACACAGCTTTATAACGGCTACGAGGAATATGTCGCCGACCTTTACAAGGGCATGGAAGACGAAAAGCTGTTCATGTAATTGTCCTTCCCAACCACTCGGAAAAACCAACAAGGCCCGAAACCTGAGAGTGTTCCGGGCCTTGTTTTCGTCAATCAACATTACAGCAAATCAGGGGCCGCTGCGCCGACGTCCTTTGTATTTCGGCTTGTTGGCCGATTTCGATCCCGGCCCGACGGTACCGATGCTGCGCGCCATCGGCCCCGCATCGGCAAGACCAAGTTCCTGATCTTCCAGCCGCTTGATCTCGTCACGCAGGCGTGCTGCTTCTTCGAACTCAAGGTTACCGGCGGCTTCGCGCATCCGTTTTTCAAGGTCTTCGATATGCGCACGCAGATTATGCCCGATCAGGACATCGCCCGAAACGCCGGTATCGACCGTGACGTAATCATGCTCGGCAACGCTTTCCAAAACATCGCGGATTTTGCTGCGCACTGATTCCGGTGTGATGCCGTTGGCCTCGTTATAGGCAATCTGTTTTTCGCGGCGGCGGTTGGTTTCACCAATCGCATATTCCAGACTGTCCGTCATCTTGTCGGCATAAAGCAGGACCCGGCCATCAATGTTACGCGCCGCACGCCCGATGGTCTGTACCAGCGACGTTTTCGACCGCAAGAAACCTTCCTTGTCCGCATCCAGAATGGCCACAAGCGCACATTCCGGGATGTCCAGACCTTCACGGAGAAGGTTGATCCCGACCAGAACATCAAACACGCCAAGCCTCAGATCACGAATGATCTCGATGCGTTCCAGCGTATCGATATCCGAATGCAGATACCGGACCCGCACACCATGTTCATGCAGGTATTCGGTCAAATCCTCGGCCATGCGCTTGGTCAGCGTCGTAACCAGAATACGCTGCCCCTTCGCCGCACATTCCTTTGCCTCCGCCAGCAGGTCATCGACCTGCGTTTCAACCGGGCGGATAATACAGACCGGGTCAATCAGGCCGGTGGGGCGGATGACCTGTTCGGCAAACACACCGCCGGTGCGTTCCATTTCCCAGTTGCCCGGCGTTGCCGACACAAACACGCTTTGCGGGCGCATGGCTTCCCATTCCTCGAATTTCAGCGGACGGTTATCCACGCAACTCGGCAGGCGGAAGCCATGTTCTGCCAGAGTAAATTTGCGATTATAGTCGCCCCTGAACATGCCACCGATCTGCGGCACGGCAACGTGACTTTCATCAACAAACAGCAATGCATTTTCCGGCAGATATTCAAACAATGTCGGCGGCGGCTCGCCGGGATTACGACCCGAAAGCCAGCGGGAATAGTTTTCAATTCCTTTGCAATGCCCGACCGTTTCCATCATTTCCAGATCGAACATCGTTCGCTGTTCGATCCGCTCGGCCGCCAGAAGCTTGCCCTCCTGCTGGAACTGCGCCAGCCGGTCTTTCAGTTCCTTTTTGATGCCCGTCATGGCCTGCACCAATGTCGGGCGCGGGGTGACGTGGTGCGAATTGGCATAGACGGTGACCGAGTCCATGGAGGCAAATTTATGCCCGGTCAACGGATCGAACTCGGTCAATTCCTCGACCTCGTCACCAAACATTGAAACGCGCCATGCGCGGTCCTCGGCGTGGGCCGGGAAGATTTCCAGAACGTCACCACGCACCCGGAATGTCCCGCGCGAAAATGCGGCGTCGTTGCGGGTATATTGCAGCTCGACCAGCCGCTTCATGATCTGATTGCGATCAACCTCATCGCCAGCTGCAATCCGCTGGGTCATTTCAAGGTAGGTTTCAACCGCACCGATACCGTAAATGCACGAAACCGACGCCACAATGATACAGTCATTACGCTCCAGAATGGCGCGCGTTGCCGCATGGCGCATCCGGTCGATCTGTTCGTTGATCGAACTGTCTTTTTCGATATAGGTGTCTGAACGCGGGATATAGGCTTCGGGCTGGTAATAGTCGTAATAGGATACGAAATACTCGACCGCGTTTTCCGGAAAAAACGCCTTCATTTCGGAATAAA
Source organism: uncultured Thalassospira sp. (assembly GCA_946885765.1). Next base: position 3,699 of record CAMPHD010000057.1, on the reverse strand, counting down.
GCTGTGCTGCCAGCGTCTTGTTCGGCGCAAGAACAAGGGCAGGGCGCTGCGTTTTGGCAATGATATTGGCCATGGTAAAGGTCTTGCCCGAGCCGGTCACGCCTAGCAGCACCTGATCGCGTTCTTCGCTATCGATCCCGCCCATCAGTTCGGCAATCGCCTTTGGCTGATCGCCTGCGGGCTGGTAATCGGTCACCAGTTTGAATTCCCGCGATCCTGCGACCGGCGGACGACGTTTCAGCAAGAATTCCGGTAAGCCATACATCGGCGCATTCATCGAACTGATCCCTTTTTGGACATGACCATAGTTATAGGCCACCGCGACAACATCGCAACCCCCGCCCTGACAACTGCTGTCAGTAGTTGTCAGGAGACGTCAGGATGAAAATTGCAGGAACAGGTATCGATTTGCCGCGTTAGCACATCATGCTTTTCGGATCAGGAGCCACTCCCGGCCAATTTCATCCCAAAGAACCCGCAAAAGGCGCGAAACTGCCTTGAATTGCTTTAAACACGGGCGTAGGGTCCGAACCGAAAGAAAGCGATTCTTTCTATTTCATTTCATTCCAGGGAAACAGACCAATGGCGTTTATTGCCGACCGTTTGAGCCGTATCAAACCCTCTCCTACCATTGCCGTCACCACCAAGGCTGCCGAACTCAAGGCTGCTGGCGTTGATGTGATCGGCCTTGGCGCAGGCGAGCCGGATTTCGATACCCCCGACAACATCAAAGACGCCGCCAAAGCAGCCCTTGATGCTGGCAAGACCAAATACACTCCGGTCGCTGGCACCCCGGAATTGCGCAAGGCGATTGTCGCGAAGTTCAAACGTGAAAATGACCTGGAATACACTATCGACGAAATCACCGTCGGTTGCGGCGGCAAACAGACGCTTTTCAACGCGCTGTTTGCAACGCTGAACCCCGGCGATGAAGTTGTGATCCCGGCCCCGTACTGGGTGTCCTATCCGGACATGGCCCTGATGGCCGAAGGCGTTCCGGTTGTCGTCGAATGCCAGGAAGAAAACGACTTCAAAATCACCGCAAGTGAACTCGAAGCCGCGATCACGCCGAAAACCAAATGGCTTGTTCTGAACTCGCCATCGAACCCGACCGGTGCGGCTTACTCGCGCGCCGAACTGCGCGCAATTGCCAATGTTCTGCTCAAACATGAAAATGTCTGGGTCATGTCGGACGACATGTATGAACATCTCGTCTATGACGGTTTCGAATTCACCACCATTGCACAGGTCGAACCGAAACTGAAATCGCGCACTCTGACTTGTAACGGTGTATCGAAATCCTATGCCATGACCGGCTGGCGTCTTGGTTATGCCGCCGGCCCGGTTGAACTGATCAAGGCGATCAACAAGGTTCAGTCCCAGTCCAGCACACATACCTCCTCGATCAGCCAGGCCGCATCGGTCGAAGCCCTGAACGGCCCGCAGGACTTCCTGAAGGAACGCGCCGCCGTGTTCAAGGAACGTCGTGATCTGGTTGTTAAGGCCATGAACGAATGCGAAGGCCTGACCTGCAAAAAGCCGGAAGGCGCGTTTTACGTCTATCCATCCTGCGCAGGCACAATCGGCAAGAAAACCCCGGATGGCAAAGTGATCGAAACCGATACCGATTTCGTGACCTACCTTCTTGAGTCCGAAGGTGTTGCGGCGGTTCAGGGTTCGGCATTCGGTCTTGCACCGTATTTCCGCATTTCCTATGCCACATCGACCGAGGCACTGACCGAAGCCTGCGCACGTATCAAACGTGCCTGTGCGGCGCTGAAATAAGCTGGTTTTTCGATCACCAGAAATTCGTTGGGGCCCGGCACTTGCCGGGCCCTGTTTTTTTGTCCATTATCCAATTCAACATTTACGCACTAAATTACCGATAAATCGGACATATCATGCAAAACGAGAATTTCTACGTTACCGTGGATGACATCAGCCTGTCCTGTCAGCGGATCATACCGACCAATGTCAGGCCCGATGCACCAACGATCCTGTTCTTGCACGAGGCACTCGGCACCATCCGCATGTGGCGGGACTTCCCGGCCAAACTTGCCACTGCAACAGAACATCAAGTGGTTGTTTACGAACGACGCGGGCATGGCAAATCCGATCCGCACGGCCCGGACGATATTCCCCGTCCCGTCGATTTCCACAACACGGAAACCGACATCTATCTGCACGGCCTGATCGGCGAACTTGGCCTTGATCGCCCGATCCTGTTTGGGCATAGCGACGGTGCCACCATCGCGCTTAAATATGCTGCCCGATTCCCAAACAATGTCCGGGCCGTCATCAGCGAAGCCGCACATGTTTTTGTCGAGGACGTCACGATTGCCGGGATCAACGAAGCGGCATCGATCTATGCCAAGACTGACTGGAAATCAAAACTTGAACGCCATCATTTCTTCCAGACCGATGCCGTGTTTCGCGCCTGGGTCGATACCTGGCGCCTACCGGCGTTCCGCGACTGGAACATGGTCGATGAACTGCCCAACATCACCTGCCCGATTCTGGTCATTCAGGGGAATGACGACCAGTTCGGCAGCGACGAGCAGGTCCATATCATCTGCGACAAAGTCAGCGGTACTGCAACCAAGATGATCCTTGCCGATTGCGGCCATATCCCGCATTTCGATCAGCCGGATCAAATCATCGACTTCGGCAGCCCGGAACATCTGGCGTTGCTCCACACGCTCATCACACAGAATCGCCAGGCTGTCCTCTCGCTCAACGGCGACATCGTCATTCGCGTCGAAGGTCGCAATATTCTCGTGCGTCAACCCGCACCTTCTGTGAATTGAAACTCATTGACTCAAGATCGAAAGGAAACTCCATGTCATCCACACTCCGAACCATTCCAGTCGTCGTCAGCAGCGTGCTCCTGAGCGCGACGGCTGCTATTTCATGTCCGCCCGATTCCAGCGATGCCATCCATGCATCTCAGGTCTCGCTCACCGCACTTGCCGATCCGTCGCCGCCTGCCGCCGATCGTCTGATCGAATTGGCGATTTGTCTGGACACCAGCGGAAGCATGGACGGGTTGATCGAGTCTGCCAAGGTGAAGTTGTGGGAGATTGTCAATGATCTCGCCTTGGCCAAGCCTGCACCGAAGCTGCGCGTCGCGCTGCTGACATACGGCAATGATGGACACAATTCCGAAAACGGCTGGGTCAACATCGATGCCCCGCTCACCGACGATCTTGATTCGATCTCGGCGAAGCTTTTCGCGCTGCGCACCAACGGCGGAACGGAACTCGTGGGCCGCGTCCTGAGGGCCGCCAACGAGCAACTGGATTGGACGGCATCCGATGATGCGCTCAAGCTCATCGTCGTGGCGGGTAACGAATCCGCCGATCAGGATCAGCAGTTTCGGTTCCACGACGTCTGCCGCGCCAGTATTGCCAAGGGAGTCATGGTGAACTCGATTTACTGCGGCAACCCTGCCGATAATCTCGCGCCCGGCTGGCGCGAAGTCAGTAAACTCGCCGATGGCCACTTTGCGGCGATCGATCAGAGCAACGGAGCTGTGGTGATTTCCACGCCGTTCGATGACGACCTGGTCAAACTCAGCGCCGAAATCAATACGACCTACGTGGCCTTCGGCTCGATGGGTGAGGCGGGCGCTGCCAACCAGACAATGCAGGACGCCAATGCGGCCAGCATCAACACTGCCGTGGCCGCCCAGCGCTGCGC
>CAMPHD010000056.1 GCA_946885765.1 uncultured Thalassospira sp. | reverse complement strand
GACGGGCTAAGCCATGTCATCAACCGCATCAGGCCACCCGGCGTCAGGCTGGCGCGGGAACGGGGATCAAGATCAGTGGTCATGCGGCTCCCCGATGGCATGGGCGTGCGCATGAGAATGGGAATGCCCGTGAGAATGCGCATGGCTATGGTCATGATTATGATCGCCATGATCATGCGGCTCGTCGAAATGATCATTGCCATGGCTGTGACCATGTCCGCCACCGCCCAGCCCGTGATAGGCCCCATTCAGCGGATCGAACGGGGCGACTTCGGCGAAAACAACACCGCCCAGCCCCTGCACCATATCGCGCATGACATGATCATCAATGATGCGAAGCCGCCCGTCTTTCAGGACCTGAAGCGGGGTATGACGGTTGCCGATATGCCATGCCAGTTTGGCCGTCGCAATCGGGCCGGAACAGGTGATGGTCAGGACGTCCTCGGCAGCGGCACGCACCACGATCACCCCGCCATCAATCAGACGCAACCGGTCCCCGTCCCCCAACCGCACGGCATGGGGCAGATCAAGCAGGAACGCATCCCCGGCATCATCCATCAGCCGGATACGCCGCCGATGGCGGTCGGCAAAGGCAAGTGTCACCGTACCGCGCACTTCGGATGTGTCGGACTGGCTGACGGGGATATGTTCAATCGCGCGACGCATGATCCGGGCTCCTAGAACAGGAAGTAACGCTGTGCCATCGGCACGCGGTCAACCGGCTGACAGGTCAGAAGTTCGCCATCGGCGCGCACCTGATAGGTTTCCGGATCGACTTCCATTTTCGGCAGGGCATCGTTCAGTTTCATGTCCTTTTTGCCGATATTGCGCGTGTTCGAAACCGCCAGAAGCTGCTTTGCCAGACCAAACTCGGCGGCAATCCCGGCATCGATCCCGGCCTGGGACACGAACGAGAAGCTCGATTTCGACAATGCCGAACCATAGGCACCAAACATCGGACGATAATGGACCGGCTGCGGCGTGGGGATCGAGGCATTCGGGTCCCCCATCGCCGCCCCGATGATCATGCCCGCCTTGATGATCATGTCGGGTTTGACGCCAAAGAACATCGGTTTCCAGACCACGATATCGGCGATCTTGCCGACCTCGATTGACCCAACATGGGATGCAATGCCCTGCGCGATTGCCGGGTTGATCGTGTATTTCGCCACATAACGCTTGGCACGGAAATTATCATTCCCCGGCCCGTCTCCCGACAGGTTGCCGCGCTGCTTTTTCATCTTGTCCGCTGTCTGCCAGGTGCGCGAGATGACCTCGCCGACGCGGCCCATGGCCTGACTGTCCGACGAAATGATCGAAAACGCGCCAAGGTCATGCAGGATATCCTCGGCCGCGATGGTTTCGCGGCGGATGCGGCTTTCGGCAAAGGCGACATCTTCGGGGATTTTCGGATCAAGGTGATGGCACACCATCAGCATATCAAGATGCTCGTCGATGGTATTCACCGTAAAGGGACGTGTCGGGTTGGTCGAACTTGGCAGAACGTTGGCCTCGCCGCACAGCTTGATGATATCGGGCGCATGGCCACCACCGGCCCCTTCGGTGTGGAAGGTATGGATGGTGCGGCCCTTGAAGGATGCGCGGGTATGTTCGACAAAGCCGCTTTCATTCAGCGTATCGGTATGGATCATCACCTGCACGTCAAGGTCATCAGCCACCGACAGGCAGGTATCAATCGACGCCGGGGTCGTGCCCCAGTCTTCATGCAGTTTAAGCCCGCAAACACCGGCTTTGACCTGTTCGATCAATGAACCCGGCAGGGTCGCATTGCCCTTGCCAAAGAAACCGATATTCATCGGCAAGCCGTCAGCCGCCTGCAACATGCGGGCAATGTGCCACGGGCCGGGCGTACAGGTGGTGGCGTTCGTGCCCGCCGCCGGGCCGGTCCCACCGCCCAGCATCGTGGTTACGCCGGAATACAGCGCATCTTCGACCTGTTGCGGGCAAATCCAGTGGATATGGGCGTCAATCCCGCCTGCGGTGATGATGTTGCCTTCACCGGCGATCACCTCGGTCCCCGGACCGATGATGATATCGACACCGGGCTGCACATCGGGGTTCCCGGCCTTGCCGATCCCGGCAATGCGGCCATCGCGAATGCCGATATCGGCCTTGATGATGCCGGTATAATCAAGGATCAGCGCGTTGGTGATCACGGTATCGACCGATCCCTCGGCGCGCGATGCCTGCGACTGGCCCATGCCGTCGCGGATGACCTTGCCGCCGCCGAATTTGACTTCTTCGCCAAGGATCGTGAAATCCTGTTCGACCTCTATCAAAAGCTCGGTATCGGCCAATCGGACCTTGTCACCAACGGTCGGGCCAAACATGGCGGCATAGGATGCGCGATCAATTTCATAAGCCATTTTTACGCTCCCAGCTTGCCGTTGATTTTGGCGTTAAAGCCATAGACCACACCCGACCCGGCATATTTCACCAGATTGACTTCGCGCGTCTGGCCCGGCTCGAACCGGACGGCGGTGCCAGCCGGGATATCAAGACGGAAACCGCGCGCCGCCTCGCGATCAAAATCAAGGCCCGGATTGGTTTCATAAAAATGATAATGCGATCCGACCTGCACCGGGCGATCCCCGGTATTGGCGACGGTCAGTGTTTTGGTTTCGCGATCCTGATTAAGGATCAGGCTGCCTTCTTTGGTAATGATTTCACCTGGAATCATGGCCTGTTTCCTTTGCCTAGCGGATCGGTTCGTGAACGGTCACAAGCTTCGTCCCGTCGGGAAATGTTGCTTCGACCTGAATTTCATGGATCATTTCGGCAATGCCATCCATCACCTGATCACGCGTGATCACGGTCGCCCCGTCGCGCATCAGATCGGCAACCGATTTGCCATCGCGCGCGCCTTCGACCACAAAATCCGTGATCAGGGCAATGGCTTCGGGATGGTTCAGTTTCACACCGCGTTCAAGGCGGCGTCGCGCCACCATGGCGGCCATTGAAACCAGCAATTTGTCCTTTTCGCGTGGCGTCAGATTCATGCCGTTCTCCTAAATTTCCCAAAGACGCGGCAGGCGCGCCGGAAGTCCGCGTGTTTCATGGCGGAACTGTTTCCACCACGCGCCGTAAACCCGGCGCAATTTCATCGGATCGCGCGCCATGAAACGCGTGATCACAATCCCCTTCATCGCGGTTGCCGCGCACAACACATCCGTATCCATCAAACCCCCGGATGCGCGCGCCAGACAATCGCGGGCAATATCAAGTTTATCTTCGGCATCCTGCCCGACCAGAATGGCGGTCGCCGCCGCCCGCGCCCCATCAAAGGATGCCGGGTGATCCAGCATGCGCAAAACATCGCCTTCCAGATGCAGCGCATCACGCCAGACAGGCCGCCCGTCAATCGAGACATCCCATGCATCACGTGCCAGCCCGGTTGTGAAAACCTCGCCACGGGCAAGGCGGCCAAACACCATGATTTCTCCGGCCATCACCTGCCCGGAACCGGTAACGGAAACACTCGTCTTGCGGCGCAGGCGCGCCTGATCAAACAGGATGGTTTCGTGGGGCAACCATTCCAGCCAGCCGTTATCTTCAGCCGCCAGATCAACCGACATGATGCAATCCGGCCCGGCGGAACGGTAAATCTTTTCGGCGGCCTGGGCGGTAAATAGCGCGGATGCGCCTGCCTTGACCCGGCCTTCAAATGCCAGATGATCCCCCCCCACCATGCCACCCGATGTCGTCACCAGAACGGCAGTCACCAGATCCCCGGCCACCGGACGCGGGAACAGGATTTTCATCGGATCGCGGTAATAAAGATGATCAAGGGCTGCAAAACCCGGCTTACCCGCAGACACAGCGCCCGGCGAACCCGGCTTGAACGCGACCTCGGCCCGACCATCGGTGACGATCGGGTTGGAAGCGTCTGACATTTGCGGTTCCGCCTTCAAATCACTGCGGACCGGGTTTTCGAGTTTGCGAAGCTGCACAAAGCCACCTGAATATTTCAGTCGCACAACCGGTTAACCCGCAGTCAGACCGGCTGGCCCATCGGCAAACACAGCAAGATGCGGGCCAAACCGTACAGCCCGCAATCACGCCATTTACCGCACCGGCCTCAATTCACCCATGCGCAAAATTTTGGCAAATGCTGATCAAACAGTCAGATACGACCGCACCTTTTCGCGGTCCAATGCATCCTTGGACCCCGCCAGCACCACCTCGCCACGTTCGAGCACGACGATCTCGTCAGCCAGTTCATGGGCGAAATCAAAATACTGTTCGACCAGAAGGATCGCCATATCGCCCCGATCCGCCAGCTGTTTGATCACGCGCTGGATATCCTTGATGATCGATGGCTGAATGCCTTCGGTCGGCTCATCAAGGACAAGAAGACGCGGACGTGTGACCAATGCGCGCCCAATGGCAAGCTGCTGCTGCTGCCCGCCCGAAAGATCGCCACCGCGACGGCCCAGCATGTCACGCAGGACCGGGAACAGTTCAAAAATCTCGTCGGGGATATGACGAAGGGCGCGCGGAAGGGCGGCAAACCCGGTTTCAAGGTTTTCCTTCACGGTCAGAAGCGGGAAAATCTCGCGCCCCTGAGGTACAATCGCGATCCCCGAGGTTGATCGTTTCCAGGCCGGATCACGCGAAATATTTTTACCTTCCCACGTGATGTTGCCATCGGCAATCGGGTGTTGCCCGACAACGGCGCGCATCAGCGATGTTTTACCGACACCGTTGCGCCCCAGAACCGCCGTGACCTTGCCGGTCTCCGCACTAAGCGACACCTTGCGAAGCGCATGCGACGCGCCATAAAACAGATCGATATTGGCTACATCCAGCATGATCAGCGCCCCAAATATACTTCGATGACCCGCGGGTCTTTCTGAACATGGTCAAGGCGGCCTTCGGCCAGAACCGATCCTTCGTGCAGGACCGTCACCTTGCAATCAAGGTCGCGGACAAATTCCATGTCATGTTCGACAACCACAACCGACCGGTCTGTTGCAATGGATCGCAGCAATTTCGCGGTCTGTTCGGTTTCGGAATCCGTCATCCCGGCGACCGGTTCATCCACCAGAAGCAATTCCGGCTTCTGCATCAGCAGCATGCCAATCTCAAGCCACTGTTTCTGCCCGTGCGACAGGTTGGCTGCCGTCTCGTCACGCTTGTCGGTCAGCATGATGGTTTCAAGCGTCTGTTCAATGCGGAGCTTCTCGGCATTGCCCAGGCGATGAAAAAGCGCCTGAAACACCCCCCGCCCGCCTGAACAGGCCAGCAGCAGATTGTCAAACACCGTATGGCTTTCAAACACGGTCGGTTTCTGGAACTTGCGCCCGATGCCAAGGTTTGCGATCTCGGCCTCGTCAAGTTTGGTCAGGTCGACTTCGCTTCGAAACATCACATCGCCGGTATCGGGCCGGGTTTTACCGGTGATGATATCCATCATCGTCGTCTTGCCCGCGCCGTTCGGCCCGATGATCGCGCGAAGTTCGCCCGGCTCGACATAAAAGGACAGGCTATTGAGCGCCCGGAACCCGTCAAAGGTGACGGAAACCCCATCGACATAAAGGATGGTATTGGCTTTGGCGGCCTTGCGTTCGGCCTTTTCAATCTCGATTGCGGCTGCCTCGCTCATGCCTTGCCTCCTTCGTTTGCACGCCCGTTCAGGAAACGCTTGCGCAAGGTGCTAAACGCCGATTGCCGGTCGGGTGATCCAAATGCTGGCACCGCACCAATCACGCCCTTTGGCAGGAACAGGGTCACGGCAATGAACAGCCCGCCCAGGAAGAACAGCCAGAAATCAGGCATCACACCGGTAAAGAAGGTCTTGGCATAGTTCACGATGAACGCCCCCAGCACCGCACCATACAGCGTACCGCGCCCGCCAACCGCCACCCAGATGACGATTTCAATCGACAATGCAGGGGCAAATTCACCGGGATTGATGATGCCGACCTGCGGCACATAAAGCGATCCGGCAATCCCGGCCATCACAGCCGACACGGTAAAGACGAACAGCTTGTAATATTCGACCCGGTAACCGGTAAACCGCACGCGCGCCTCGGCATCACGGATGGCAATCAGAACCTTGCCCAGACGGGAATTGGTGATGCAGCGCGCCACGACATAACAGATGCCCAGCATCACGCAGGATACGACAAACAGGGTTGCCCGCGTGCTATCCGATTGCAGAGAAAACCCAAGCAGATCCTTGAAATCGGTCAGGCCATTATTGCCGCCAAAGCCCATGTCATTGCGGAAGAATGCCAGCAACAGCGCATAGGTCATCGCCTGCGTGATGATCGAAAGATACACCCCCGTCACCCGCGACCGGAAGGCAAGGAAACCAAACACAAAGGCCAGAAGCCCCGGCACGAACATCGCCATCACGATGGCAAACCAGAACATGTCAAAGCCGTACCAGTACCACGGCAATTCGGTCCAGTTCAGGAACACCATGAAGTCCGGCAGTTCCGGGTTGCCATAAACCCCGCGATCCCCGATCTGGCGCATCAGATACATACCCATGGCATAACCGCCAAGCGCAAAGAACGCCCCGTGACCAAGGCTTAGAATCCCGCAGAACCCCCAGATCAGATCAACCGAAAGCGCCAGCAAGGCATAGCAAAGATATTTGCCAAGCAGACTCATCATCCATGTCGGAACATGAAAGGCCGATCCTTCGGGCACGATCAGGTTGCCGACCGGGATCAGGATGGACGCGGCAATCAGGATCGCAAGCAGGATCATTCCGCCACGATCCCGCAACAGCCACCCGATCACCGGCGTCATTTGGTATTTCGTGCGATAGTCGGTCATGTATCAGGCCTCCACCGCGCGACCTTTAAGGGCAAACAGGCCCTTTGGTCGTTTCTGGATGAACAGGATCAGCGCGATCAGAACAAAGATTTTCGCCAGCACCGCACCGGCCACCGGCTCAAGGAACTTGTTCACGATACCAAGACTGAACGCACCAAGGACCGTGCCCCAAAGGTTGCCAACCCCGCCAAACACCACGACCATGAAACTGTCGATGATGTATGTCTGACCAAGGTTCGGACTGACATTTGAAATCTGGCTAAGCGCGACACCGGCAATCCCGGCAATGCCGGAGCCAAGCCCGAATGTCAGCGCGTCGACATAACCGGTGCGGATGCCGACCGATCCGGCCATACGGCGGTTCTGGGTCACGGCACGCATCTGAAGGCCAAATGCGGTATAGCGCAGCACAACGGCAATCCCGCCCACCATAATCAGACTGAACAGGATGATCCAAAGCCGGTTGTAGGTCAGCACCAAACCGCTTGAAAGTTCAAGCGCGCCGCTCATGAAATCGGGTGCCATTACCTGCTGGTTGGTTGCGCCAAACAGGCTTCGGATCGCCTGCTGCAAGACAAGGCTGACACCCCAAGTCGCCAGAAGCGTTTCAAGCGGGCGACCATACAGGAACCGGATCACGCAGCGTTCGATCACGATGCCGACCAGACCGGCAACAACGAATGCCACAGGCACCGCAATCACCAAAGACCATGGCGAACCCGACGGAATGACAGATGAAAAAATCTGCTGCACGACAAAGGTGGTATAGGCACCGATCATGATCATTTCGCCGTGCGCCATATTGATCACGCCCATCACGCCAAAGGTGATGGCAAGCCCAACCGCGGCGAGCAACAGCACGGATCCCAAGCTGATGCCGCGATACACATCGCCTAGCGTCTGCCACATCGAAAGCCGACCCTCGACCTCGGCAAGTGCATCCTTGGCCGCAGCAACGACTTCGGGCTGATAACCTTCGGCTTCGGCACTGGCGACAAATTGCGACAGTACCGCGCGGATTTGCGGCGTCGTTTCGCTGGCCAGCACTTCGATGGCCGTCAAACGCTCCTCGGTGGTTTCACCGGCTGCCAACGCCATGGTTGCCTTTGCAAGCTCCATCCGCGCCAGAAGCGTCGCATCTTCCTCACGCTCGATCGCGCGGATCAGCAATGGCAACATCGACGGATCGCGGGCGTCCATGACCTGCTCGACGGCGGCAGTACGGATGCCGATATCCTGACTAAACAGGTTAAGGGCGGCCAACGCATCGCGCAGCGCGCCACGCAGACGGTTGTTGATCTTGATCTTGTCGAGCTCCTTGGAACCGCTTTCCCCCACAACCTCGCCGCTGACGACGTCGATATGGTTCCAGACCTTGCCCTTTTTCTCGCCAATCACGACGTGTTCGTCGCTAGCGCGGACAAACAGGTTGCCTTCAAGCATCGCGTTCAGGATCGGCGCGACGCGGGGATCGCCATCGGCGGCCATGGCCTCGATCGCTTCAACCTTTTTGGTCGAACTTTTATGGTTGAGCTGTTCCGTTACATTGCGCAGTTCTTCGTCGCTAAATGCGTGTGCCGGTCGCGGCGATGCCAGCACCATCACCGCAAAAATTGCGGCCAGGGCAAACAGGACAGGCAGGGAATTGTTCGCGCGGACACGGAAACGGCACAGGACAGCGGTCATGACAGTACGCATGGTCACCAAGCCTTTGAAAATCGGATGTCAGAAAATCGCAAAAAGAATGGTTGCCCAATCATCAGGACAACGAAAAACAGGCTGGCTGCATCAACAGCCAGCCTGTCCAATCCCGATCAATACATCGGTTTTTCACAGTTGCCGCAGACCCACGGATAGGTCCAGTCGGCGGTCAGCTTTGCGCTTTCGGGCAGGAAGTCCGACCATGCATCGCCAACGACGGTGCCTTCGGTTTCCCAAACGATGTCAAACTGGCCATCGTCCTGTACTTCGCCGATCAGAACCGGCTTGGACAGGTGATGGTTGGTGTTCATGACAGCGGTACCACCGGTCAGGTTCGCAACTTCCTGGCCATACATGGCCTGACGGACGGCATCAACATCGGTGGTGCCAGCCTGTTCGACAGCCTGTTTCCACATGTTAAAACCGATATAGGTTGCTTCCATCGGATCGTTGGTTACGCGTTTTTCGTCACCGATAAAGGCATGCCATTTTTCGATGAAGGCCGAATTCGCATCGGCTTCAACCGACTGGAAGTAGTTCCAGGCAGCCAGATGACCAACCAGCGGCGCGGTATCGATACCAGCCAGCTCTTCTTCACCGACCGAGAAGGCAACAACCGGAATGTCTTCGGCTTTGATGCCCTGGTTGGCGAGTTCCTTGTAGAATGGCACGTTGGCATCACCGTTAATGGTCGAAACCACTGCGGTTTTCTTGCCGGTGGATGCGAATGCCTTCACATCGGCAACAATCGACTGCCAATCGGAATGACCGAACGGGGTGTAGTTCTCCATGATGTCCTCATCGGAGATACCCTTGCCATTCAGGTAGGAACGCAGGATTTTGTTGGTCGTACGCGGATAGACATAGTCCGTCCCCAGAAGAACGATACGCTCGGCACCGCCGCCATCCTCGCTCATCAGGTAGTCAACAGCCGGGATTGCCTGCTGGTTCGGCGCGGCACCGGTATAGAACACGTTGCGCGAGCTTTCCTCGCCTTCATACTGAACCGGATAGAACAGCATGCTGTTCAGTTCTTCAAAGACCGGCAGAACCGACTTGCGAGAGACCGAGGTCCAGCAGCCGAACACGACATCGACCTTGTCTTTTTCAATCAGTTCACGTGCTTTTTCGGCAAAAAGCGGCCAATCCGAAGCCGGATCGACAACAACTGCCTCAACCTGTTTCCCCAACAGGCCGCCATTTTTATTCAGATCGTCCACCAGCATCAGGACAGTATCCTTCAGCGTGGTTTCCGAAATAGCCATCGTCCCAGAGAGAGAGTGCAGAACGCCGACTTTAATCGTATCAGCGGCCTGGGCATTTGACATGGTCATTGCCGACCAAGCCAAGGCCCCAGCGCCCATAAGCGCCTGAAGCTTCTTATTCATTCTATTGCCTCCACTGCGAGTTTATTGCACCGCAGTGGTGCTTGCTAAAATCGTGCCAGATTCCGAATAATATGCTGCATCGCCAGAAATCGCGGTAACTCAACGCAACATCCAACTATTTAACAGGCAGAAAACGGAAAATATTTGCGTTGAACGTGATTTCAATGATCACTTTTCGATCATTAATTAAAATTTGATTATTTTTTAATCACGTTGACCTGTGCCCGCTCAGCCCTTAATTGAAAGGTGGAAGTTTCGCCTTTCTGCGGTTATTGCACCACAATGCCCATAGGCCGAAGCATCCCGCCCCGCCGGTTCGCCGGCGGGGTTGCTTATATGCAGAAACCCCGATCGATCATTGTGCCGCAATGGCAGGCAGATCGGTTGAAATGTCGCCGATCACCAATCTGATCTGATGACGTAACCAGACCAGTCCGACATCCTTATCCGCCCAGATCGGCCAGTTCATGGTTACCGGTGGGAAATTCAACGGAATGGGCATTTCACAAAACACCAGCCCAAATAACGGCGCATATTGTACCGCAATCCTGCGCGGTACAGTCGCGACAATCGGGGCGTTCCGGGCAGCGGCAAGCAACGGCATGAAATCGGGTGCGGCCAGAACCACATCAAGATCAATGCCAATCGCACGCAATGCATCACCAACGCAGCCTTCGACATTTCCCGTCTGGGACAGAACCGCATGACGCGCACCCAGATATGCCGCGCGCGATAATGGCAGCGTCAGTTTACAAATATCGGGGTTAAAGCAACAGGCCACGCTGGACTCAAACAGCACTTCGCCGATCTGACGGGACTCCTTGCATCCGATTGCCAGATCGATTTCACCTGCATTCAACATCAGATCGACCGTCTCAACCGTAATCGAACGACTTACCAGACGCACACCGGGTGCGGCTGATTGCAAATGGTGCACCAATGCTGGCAACAGGACCATTTCCATTTCGCCAGTGATACCAATGCGAAATATGCGATCTGCCGTGTCCGGATCAAAACTGTCTGTCGCCTGAAGCGCACTTTGCGCCTGCGTCAATGCCGCGCGAACCGGCCCGGCAAGGGCACGCGCCTTTGCTGTTGGCTGCATTTTCTGCCCGACACGAACAAAAAGATCATCCTGCAGCAACATCCGAAGCGTTGATAAATTGTGACTCATTGCAGACTGACCAATCCGCAATTTATCCGCAGATTTTGTGACGCTTAGCTCTTGCATCATTGCGTCAAACGCAATCATGAGGTTGAGGTCAAAGGACCTTAAATTGAAATGATCAATATTATCCATGATCCGCATCGATTTGATTACTGACTGATTGGAATATAGCCTTTCTCTATCGCGTTACAAGCCACCGGTTGAATACCGGCCATTTGATTGAGGGAGAATATTCTGATGCTGTCACGCAGAGACATGCTTAAAGGTTCGCTTGCTGCCGCTGCCATCGGGGCGACGGCCAGCACCGTTTTTATTCCATTGCGCGCCGCGGCCAAGGCGCCACTGGTGGGCACACAGGCCCCCGGATACTACCGGCTGATGGTGGGCGAGGTCGAAGTTACCGCACTTTCGGATGGCACGGGGCAGTTCCCGCTTGCCGATCTGTATGTGAATACCACGCCCGAACATGCCCGCACCGCCCTTGCCAATGCCTTTCAGGACACGCCGACATCAACATCGGTGAATGCCTATCTTCTGAATTTCGGCGATCGTCTTGTGCTGCTTGATGCCGGGACCAGCGACCTGCTGGGACCGGAACTTGGCAAATTGCCGGCCAATATCATCGCGTCGGGCTATCACCCCGATCAGATCGATGATGTGGTGATTACCCACATTCACACCGATCATAGCGGTGGATTGACCCTGAACGGTAAGAAAGTCTTCCCGAACGCCACAGTGCATGTACCGAAACTCGATGCGGAATACTGGCTGAGTAAGGAAAACCGCGACAAGGCACCGGAAAGTGCCAAGCAATATTTTGATCAGGCTGTCTTATCGACGAAGATTTATAGCGAAAGCGGCACACTTTCGACCTACGAGATTGATGCGTCGCCCGTTCCGGGTCTGATCAATTCAACGCATCGTCCGGGTCATACGCCGGGTCACAGTGCCCTTTGGTTTGAAAGCAAGGACGAAAAGTTTGTTTATTGGGGAGACATCACCCACGGCGATGTCATCCAGTTTGACGAACCCGGCGTGGCAATTGCGTTTGATGTCGATCCAGATCAGGCCATAACCACCCGCGAGGCTGCCTTTGCCGAAGCCGTATCAGAAAAATATCTGGTTGCCGGGTGCCATATCGCCTTCCCGGGTATTGGGCATATCATCGAAGACAGCACGATGTTTGACTGGGTGCCGATGAACTATCGCGCTGACCTCTGATCCACCGAAATCCCTGAACGTCAAACGACAAAGGGCGGCCTGCAACACTAGGCTGCCCTTTGATTTTTCGCAGTTCGTGGACCGACTATTCCGGCATCCCGGCACGGATCCACTGCCCAAGCTGCACCCGTTCCTCGTCCGTCATTTCGGTCATGTTGCCAAGCGGCATGGCGCGGCCAATAACGGACTGGGCCAGAACACGCTGCGCATTGGCTTTGACCTGCGCGATGTCATCAAACATTACGCCCATCGGCGCCTCGTCGAAGCCTTCATCGGTCGGGTTGGCCGAATGACATGCTGCGCAACGGGTATGAACGATTGCAAGTGCGTGATCAGCAGTAATGATTTCCTGATCGGCCAGCTTGGCAGCATCGGGATCATAGGATGCAAACATCGCCAGGATCGCCATGCCCACCGCAGCCGAAGGCAGCTGCCATGCAATAGCCCGCCCCACTCCCCCGGCATTACGCGTGTTAAAGAAATGGCGCACCAACCCGCCAATGATCAGGATCAGACCGACAATCAGCCATGACTGATCATGGGAAAACAGCATCGAATAATGG
>CAMPHD010000055.1 GCA_946885765.1 uncultured Thalassospira sp. | reverse complement strand
ATATGAACGCGCTGTACTGCGGCGGACTGTGTGCCGCAGACAAAGCTTGCCTGAACGCCGCTTCCGAAATCGAGCATGCCTGAAACAAGTCGGTCGGTACCGAATTTCGGGTCCTTATCCATCAGTGACACGACGCGCACCGGTTCCTTGCCGGTGATATAGCGCGGGCCGACGATGCAGTAACAGCCGATATCAAGCAAACCGCCGCCGCCGATATCCTTTTTGTTGCGCACATTATTCGGATCGGCATTGAAATAGGTAAAGATGCTTTGCACCGTGGTGATCGTGCCGATCTGACCGTTTTCGACGAGCCGACGTGCTTCCTGCCATTGCGGATGATGACGGACCATGAAGGCCTCAAGTACATGCTTGCCGCTTTTGTCGCGCGCCGCGATCAGGCGCTTGGCATCTTCGGTGTCCAGTCCGATCGGTTTTTCGCACAGTACGTGTTTTCCTGCTTCCAGCGCCTTGATCGTCCATTCCACATGCAGATGGTTCGGCAGGGGATTATAGATTGCCTCGATTGATGGATCGGCCAGCAGTTCTTCATAGGAGCCGTAGGCGCGCGGAATGCGCAGGTTTTGGGCGGTTTCGCGCGTTTTTTCAAGATCACGCCCGGCAATGGCAAGGATTTCAAGCTTGTTGCTTTCCTGCATGGCCGGAATAACTTTTCCCGTGCCGATTTTTGCCGTGCTGATGACGCCCCACTTCATTCCGATACTCCGTCTTGTTTTATCTTTTATGGTCCGCACCACCGTTTTCGGTAATGCGCACCATCCTAATTTCGCCCGGAATGGCGGGCGTGTTCAAGATATTGAATTGATTTAATTAGGCCACTTGCTCCATTGCGCAAGATGTTCAAAGGGATGGGGCCTGTTCGGGCGGATTGGTTGTGAAGCTAAGTACCAGATACAAAACCCGCAGTCGCCCGGTTTGCGGGACTTTGCGAAGTTCCGGGGAAAACAGGGCAAAAAAGTAAAAATATGCGCTTGACGTCCGGGGCTCCCGGCGATAAAAACCGCGCCACACGACGGCGGGTGTAGCTCAGGTGGTTAGAGCACCAGATTGTGGCTCTGGGGGCCGTGGGTTCAAGTCCCATCACTCGCCCCATGTGAAAAGGTCAGGCAGAAATGCCTGGCCTTTTGTTTTTCTGATGTATGTTTAACGTGTCATGTTTGAGCAGTAGCTAATTAAACCTGTTAAAATGTTCAAATTAAATTAGTATTATCTAATTGTTTGGGCTTTGTAGGCAGTACAAAAATGAAGTGGTTCGTGCTTTTTGTGACAAGTTTAGGGTTTGTGGAACCTGCAATAGCATCGTGTTTTGAACCAAACTTTTTTAATAGTATTCCTAGTGCTTACTTGCGAAGACCGTCAGTTCCGTACTGTCTTTCTAATTACAGTTATTCAGGACAGCACAGTTGCGACCAATGGGAAATTGACTCGTACCTTAGCGATATAGACAACTATATTGATGATCTGAACGCATTCATCGACGAGGCGAACCGATTTGCCTCGGATGCCCGTCAATATGCTTCGGAAGTTTATGAATTCGCAGAATGTGAAGCCAGAGAAGTTCAATCACAACACGAGTGATCGTAACTTTGGACTTCCTTTGCAATTCCAAAATTCGGATCAATCTGCTAGGTAACCGCAGCAATTTCTCAAGATATATTCCATTGGTTGCCAGGAGATCGCCCCATGTCGACAAATCGCATTACCCTTCGCCGTCCGGATGACTGGCATTTGCATCTGCGCGATGGCGCGATGCTTGAAGGGGTCATTGGTGAAACCAGCGAACATTTTGCGCGTGCGATCATTATGCCGAACCTTGTGCCGCCGGTGGTCAAGACTGCGGATGCGATTGCTTATCGCGACCGGATTAACGCGGTCATCCCGCAGGGGCACGATTTTACGCCGCTGATGACGCTTTACCTGACCGAAGGCACCAATCCAGACGATGTCGAGGAAGGATATCGAAATGGCGTGATTACGGCGTTGAAGCTGTATCCGGCCGGGGCGACGACGAATTCGGCAAGTGGAGTGCGCGATTTCGACAAGGCGATGCCTGTGCTGGAACGCATGGCAAGTCTTGGTATTCCGCTTTGCGTGCACGGCGAAGTCACCGATCCCGAGATTGATATTTTCGACCGCGAGGCGGTGTTTATCGATCGCGTTCTTGATCCGCTGCGCAAGCGTTTGCCTGAACTTCGCGTGATCATGGAACACATCACCACCGAAGACGGCGTTGAATACGTCAAAGCCAATGATAAGAACCTTGGTGCGACGATCACCACCCATCACCTGATTATCAACCGCAATGCCATGCTTGTTGGGGGTATTCATCCGCATTTCTATTGCCTGCCGGTGGCCAAGCGTGAAAAACATCGTCTGGCACTACGCAAGGCGGCGACAAGTGGCGATGTACGATTCTTTTTGGGGACTGACTCAGCGCCACATACCGATGATCGCAAGGAAAGCACGTGTGGTTGTGCCGGTATCTTTACCGCCAATAATACTGTCCAGCTTCTGGCGCATGTGTTCGAGCAAGAAGGAGCCTTGGACAAGCTTGAAGGCTTTGCCTCGGTCAATGGTCCGCAATTCTATGGTCTGCCGCTGAATGGCGACAAGATCACGCTGGAAAAACGCGATGCGGCGGCAACTTTCCCAGCCAGAATTGAAACCGGTGAGGGCCCCGTCACGGTGTTTGATCCGGGCTTCCCGATTTACTGGCACTATGCCGATTAGGCTTGCGCAAATCATGTTCAAAAGGGGCTTGCCAAGCAGGCCCCTTTTCTTTGGCTTCTACGATGAAGGTCAGCCCGTGATGTCAATATTGGCCGGGGCCGCGTGCAGCCCCAGGGTCATGCGATAGCTTTCTGCGGCCGCAATCGCCTGTGTTGCGATCATCGCACTGATATTACGTGAGGCACCCTGCGCAACATTGAAGTCGGCCGATGATGTGCCGGGCATGGATGCCGCGCGCGATATGGCGGCCTGATTGGCAATCGCCGCAATCCCGTCAAGGCCCTGAAGCGGGTGAATGCTGACCTTGCCTCCGGTGGCATAAAGCCGCCCGTCGGGACCTGCGGTATAGCTGTAACTGATCATTCCAGCATTGGCACCGGCAAGGGTCTGGTGGCTTTCTTCCTCGGTTCGGACATTGGCGTCACGTGCCTGTAATTCACGTACAATCTCGCGTTCCCGATCTGTCAAAAGGGCCGGGTTGCTTGTCGGCGGGCGCGCACTTTCAGGTGTTTCTTCACGCATTTCGCGTTGTTGCTCGGCACTGCTTCGGGTGTCAGGCGGGGTGGCGCCGGGCAGGGTGCGGGGATCAAGCTGCTGAATGATCGTGATGATTGATGCGGCACTATTGACCGGTGCTTTGGCGGCACTGCCTGCCCCTAGTGGGCGGATTGAAACGGCGGCAGGCCTTGACGGTGGCACAGCCAAACCATGGCCGGCGGAACCAGAGGTTGCCGGTTGTTGCCCGGGGTCGTGCAGGGCGCGTGTGGCAATAACCTGCCCCAATCGCCCGCCACTGCCGGGAATAACCTGAATTGTACCGGCTTGTGTCATGGGACCATCATATATCAACTTGTAGTTAAGTGTATATAATTGCCGGATCTGCCATCACGGCAGTTTGATGTGACCTGAAGGGGTTGTTGCTCCATAGGGTACAGGTGTGTGCAGGGGGGTCTTTGGGAAATGCTGAATTGATGCGTTTTTTTGTGCTGGTGCTGATTTTTCTTTGGGCGATGCTACCGGTAACAGCAAATGCCGCACCGGATGCCGATCTGTGGCCGGATTGGCAGGTCCATGACGATACAAACGATGCCATGATCAATCATTCTGTCTGGCAGGCGATCCTGGATCATCATCTGGTTCTGGTTTCACCAGGTGTTACCGCCTTTGATTACGCCAGCGCCAAAACCGCAAGCCGCGCGCAGCTTCACGAGTATCTGACGGCCATGCAGGCAATAGAGATTGACGGTTACAGCCGTGATCAGCAGATGGCCTTCTGGATCAATCTTTATAATGCGCAAACTGTTGCGGTGGTGCTTGATCACTATCCGGTCGACAGCATTCGCGACATCGATATTTCACCGGGTCTGTTTGCTACCGGTCTTTTTGTAACGGGGCCTTGGGACAAGAAGATTCTGGTGATTGAGGGCAGGCAGCTTAGCCTGAATGATATCGAGCATCGTATTCTACGCCCGATCTGGCGGGATCCGCGCATTCATTACGCGCTGAATTGTGCGTCGGTGGGGTGTCCGGCGCTGGCGACAAGTGCCTATGATGCCGATGAAATTGAAGAGCAACTTGATAAGGCGGCCCTTGCCTTTATCCGCGACGAGCGTGCGGTGCAACTGGCTTCGGATGGATCAGAGGTGGAACTTTCATCGCTTTTTGACTGGTATCGATCCGATTTTGGCGATAGCGATGCCGCATTTTCCGATCATCTGGTCCGATATGCCGGGCTGGAATTCGCAACATGGTTAAGCGTTCATGGCGATGATTTGCCAATCAGCGGCTATCACTATGACTGGTCCTTGAACGATAGCGATTCCTGAGCAGACCGGATCATGCTGCATCCGGGCGAAGGCCCGTCAGGCGCCAGTCATGGGCCGGGACACCGCTTCCGCGTACACGAACCGGGCGCTGTGGCAGGCGATTCTGCAAAACCTGATCAATCGTGTGACGAACGTCACTGGCAGAAATGCCATCATAACGCATTAATGTCTGGACGATCGGATCGGCCAGCATTTCGTCGATGGTCAGTTCCTGATCCACATATTTCATTGCTCGCATCCCATTCACATTGTTGCGCTCACAATAAAGCGACTGAAAATCATTCGCAACAAATAAGTTGTGCCCATTGTGTTTTTTCATCTTTTCGCTGCAATGGCGTTGTGCTGCGTCAAAACCCGAGGGGCTGTTTTACGCTAAAAAACTGCTTTTCATTTGATAAGGTGTTCCGCTGATAGTTGACCGCAGCCTGTAGCGGTTATTTTTCAGCTATTTTCTTGATTCTCGTGTTTTCTGGTTCTAACGCTGTCAGTTGGCTTTCTATGTTCGATAAAGCCCAATAACTATGGCAAGAATAGGCTGGGAAAATGACACGTCCGGGAATTCGTGAATTTGCGCTGCTGTTTTTGCTCGCGCTGATGTGGGGCAGTTCGTTTACCTTCATCAAGATTGGTGTGCATGCCTATTCGCCGCTGGTGGTTGCCGCCGGACGATTGGGTGTCGCCGCACTCGTGCTATGGGCCTTTGCTTTTGTCCGCAAAAGCGACCTTCCCAAGGGACGACGCGCTTGGATTTCAACTTTCTTTGTCGCGCTGCTGGGAAATGCTATTCCCTTTTTCCTGATCAGTTATGGCGAAACGGAAATTGATGCCGGATTGGCTGCGATCCTGATGTCTGTTGTGCCGCTGACAACGGTGGCACTGGCGCATTTCGTTACGAATGATGAAAAACTTTCGACGGGCAAGGCGCTTGGCGTGATGCTTGGTACCATCGGTGTGATTGTTCTGGTCGGGCCGGAAACCCTGACCGGGCTGGGTGGGCAGCTTTTATTCCAACTTGCTGTTCTGATCGCAGCCGTGTGCTATGCGATTTCATCACTGGTGGCGCGCAATCTGCGTGATCAGCCGCGTGTCGGATCTGCGGCGGTGATTCTGACTTTTGCCGCATTGATGCTCGCACCTTTTGCGTTGTTTATTGATCAGCCCTGGAATATGGAATGGGATTCTGACGGCGCGCTTTCGATCCTGTATCTGGGGGTTTTCCCGACGGGCATTGCCATGTTCCTGATCCTGTATCTGATCGCGCGTGCCGGGGCGAGCTTTGTGGTGTTTAACAATTACCTTGTGCCTGCGGTTGGTGTGATGATCGGTTTTCTTGTTTTGCACGAAGTTCCCAAGCCGACCAGCGTGATTGCGCTTGGCGTTATTCTGGCGGGGATTGCCGTTTCGCAGATACGTTTCGGGCGAAAGCCTGTTAGGGATATCGATGTTGCCGAAATGGAATGCGACCCTGCAACACCAATCATGACCGCACCCGAGGCCAAAAAGTAGCCTTTGGATCGGGCATTTTTGCTTAAAATACGATTATTTCTGTGGTTTGTGCCTAATGCTGGGACAGGCAGATTTGTCAATATTGTTTGTGCCGGACAAACCTGATACTTTCCGGCTCACTGGTCAGGCATATGTCCATATGTCACGCCGATTGAAGCATTTCTGATCAAGAGTTTAAGAGGTCACGGCTTTTGTCCACCAAAGAGACCAATCCAGATAGCCGCGATATTATCCCGGTATCCATCGAACAGGAAATGCGCCGCAGCTACCTTGATTACGCAATGAGCGTGATCGTCAGCCGTGCGCTGCCCGACGTCCGCGACGGTTTGAAGCCGGTGCATCGCCGTATTCTTTATGCGATGCATGAAAACGGCTTTGAATGGAACAAACCATTCCGCAAATCGGCCCGCGTGGTTGGTGATGTGATGGGTAAATACCACCCGCACGGTGACAGCGCGATTTACGACGCGATGGTCCGTATGGCGCAGGGATTCTCCATGCGCCTGCCGCTGATTGACGGGCAGGGCAACTTCGGCTCGATGGACGGCGACAAGGCCGCTGCCATGCGTTACACCGAAGCTCGCATGGCGAAATCCGCCCATTATCTGCTCGACGATATCGATAAGGAAACCATCGATTTCCGCGATAACTACGACGAAACCACCAAGGAACCATCGGTTCTGCCGGCACGTTTTCCGAACATGCTGGTCAATGGTGCTGGCGGTATTGCGGTTGGTATGGCTACCAATATTCCGCCGCACAACCTTGGCGAAGTTATCGATGGCTGCATGGCCTATGTCGATAACCCGGCGATTACCGTCGAAGGTCTGATGGAATTCGTGCACGGTCCGGATTTCCCGACCGGTGCGCTGATCCTTGGCCGTTCGGGTATTCATTCGGCCTTTAAAACCGGTCGTGGTTCTGTCGTTATGCGGGCACGTACCCACGTCGAGGAAATCCGCGCCAACCGTGAAGCCATCATTGTTACCGAAGTTCCCTTCCAGGTGAACAAGGCGACCTTGATGGAAAAGATCGCCGAACTGGTCCGTGACAAGAAGATCGAAGGCATTTCCGATCTGCGTGACGAGTCCGACCGTTCGGGCGTTCGCATGGTTATCGAAATCAAGCGTGATGCGGTTGCGGATGTTGTTCTGAACCAGTTGTTCCGCTTTACCGCGCTTCAGACGTCGTTTGGCGTCAATATGCTGGCGCTGAACCGTGGCAAGCCGGAACTGATGAACCTGAAGGACATCATTCAGGCATTCGTTGAATTCCGCGAAGAAGTCATCACACGTCGGACCATTCACTTGCTGAAAAAGGCACGTGAGCGCGCCCATCTGGTGGTTGGTCTTGGCATTGCTGTTGCCAATATCGATGAAGTCATCCGTTTGATTCGTGCCGCGGCTGACCCGCAGATTGCACGTGAACAACTGATGGAACGCAGCTGGCCGGCGGGCGATATTGTGCCGCTGATCGAACTGATCGCCGACCCGAACCAGGTCGGATCGGACGATGGCAATTACAAGCTTTCCGAAGCACAGGCGCGTGCAATCCTTGAACTGCGTCTGCATCGCCTGACCGGCCTTGAACGCGATAAAATTGCGTCCGAATTGACCGAATTGGGTGAGAAGATCAAAGATTTCCTCGATATCCTTGGTTCACGCGAACGCAAGATGATCATCCTGAAGGATGAACTGACCGAAATGCGCAACGAGTTTGCCAATGAACGTCGCAGTGAAATCCTTGAAGCAGAGTTCGAGCACGACATCGAAGACCTGATTGCCCGTGAAGATATGGTCGTGACCGTATCGCATACCGGCTATATCCAGCGTGTTCCGTTGTCGACCTATCGCGCGCAGCGTCGCGGCGGCAAAGGCCGTTCGGGTATGGCAACGCGTGAGGAAGATTTCGTATCCAAACTGTTCGTTGCCAACACCCACACCCCGGTTCTGTTCTTCAGTTCCGAGGGGATGGTCTACAAGATGAAAGTCTGGCGCTTGCCGCTGGGTACGCCGCAATCACGCGGTAAGGCACTTGTGAACCTGCTGCCGTTGTCCGAAGGCGAATATATCACAACGGTTCTGCCGCTTCCCGACGAGGAAGAATGGCCAAACCTGCATGTGATGTTTGCGACTTCGACCGGTAACGTCCGCCGTAACAGCCTTGCCGATTTCGTGAATGTGAAATCAAACGGCAAGATCGCCATGAAGCTTGAAGAAGATCGTGGTGACAAGCTGATTGCGGTTCAGACCTGCACCGATGACGACGACATTCTGCTGACCACCCGTATGGGTAAATGCATTCGTTTCCGTGTTGGCGATGTGCGCGTCTTTACCGGCCGTAACTCGGTCGGTGTACGCGGTATCCGCCTTGCGAACGAAGACAATGTCATCGCGATGTCGGTCCTGTTTGGTAACCATGCCTCAATGGAAGAACGTGACGAGTATCTTTCAATTGCAAGCAAGCTGCGCCGCGAGGAAATCTCGGCCGATGATGCTTTGCCGCTCGAAATCCTGACGCAGGAGCGTTACGACGAACTTCTGGCGGGTGATCAGCTGATTCTTTCGGTTACCGAAAATGGTTATGGCAAACGTACGTCCGCCTATGAATACCGTGTAACGGGCCGTGGCGGTCAGGGCTTTGCCAATATCGAGATGTCGGAACGTAACGGCAATGTCGCGGCGTCCTTCGTGATCGAGGAAGGCGACGAGCTGATGATGGTCACCAATGGTGGCAAGGTCATTCGTATGCCGACACATGATATCCGTATTGCCGGGCGCAAAACGCAGGGCGTTACCCTGTTCCGCACGGCCGAAGACGAACAGGTTGTTGCTGTCGAACGTCTGTCAAATCTGGGTGACAATGGTGATGAAGAGCTTGAAGGCGAAGAAGGTGCAGAAGGCGCCGAAATCGCGGCAGGCGAAGATGCACCGGTCGTTGCCGAAGATGGCAGCGAGGCAGTGGAAACCGGTTCAGACGACACCGACGCATAAAACGGAAGATCAATGAACGAACAGTCTTCAAACGCCTCGCGTATCGGGATTTATCCGGGCACGTTCGACCCGGTAACCCAGGGGCATATGGACATTATTCGTCGCGCGACCCGCATCGTCGACAAGCTTATTGTCGGCGTTGCGGTCAATGCGGGAAAGGGCCCGATGTTTGGGGTCGAAGAACGTTGCGCACTGGTCGAAGAGGCTCTTAAGGCGGCGGGTGGCGAAGTTGCCGCCCGCACCATCGTCAAACCGTTCAGTTCTCTTTTGATGCAGTTCGCCCAGGAAAACGGGTCGAGCACCATCATTCGCGGACTTCGGGCAGTTTCGGATTTCGAATATGAAGTCCAGATGGCTGGAATGAACGCCCGTCTTGCACCCAAGATCGAGACGGTGTTCCTTATGGCCTCGGACAAACAGCAATTCGTGTCTTCACGCTTTGTGAAGGAAATCGCCCGTCTGGGCGGTAATGTTACCGAATTTGTGCCGGCAAACGTGCTGAAGCGACTGCACGAAAAGCTGGCCGAAGAAAAGGAATAGCGCAACCATGCGTCTTATTCGTCTCGCATCTCTTTTTGTACTCGTATTAGGAATAGTGACCATGTCGAACGGTGGAATCGGCGGCGGTGCTCAGGCCCAGTCGGCCGATGCATCGCAGGATCTGGAAAATACCCTGTATCTGGATCTTGAAGCAGGTCGCGTTGTCATTCAGCTGCGTCTCGATCTGGCGCCCAAGCATGTTGAACGCATCAAGGAGCTGACACGCGCAGGCTTTTATGACGGCCTGACATTCCATCGCGTGATCGAAGGTTTCATGGCGCAGGGCGGCGATCCCAAAGGGGACGGCACCGGTGGTTCAGGGCAGAAACTTCCGGCGGAATTTTCGAGCGAACATCACGTGCGCGGCACGGTTTCAATGGCACGTTCGGCCAACCCGAACAGTGCTGATTCGCAGTTCTTCATCGTCTTTGCCGACGCGCCGCATCTTGATGGTCAATACACCATCTGGGGGCAGGTTGTATCGGGTATGGAATATGTCGATGGCCTGAAAAAAGGCGCACCCTGGGCCAATGGCCGGGTTGCCGATCCGGATCACATTGTGAAAATGCAGGTCGCGGCTGACGCGCAATAAGGGCTCCTGCCGACAGAATGCAACCGAAAGCCGTCCTTGATTGGGGCGGCTTTCGCGTTTTGGGGCCTGAAAGTACAAAAACCGGGAAAATATGGAAAACAGGTGTTGACCGCAGCCGCCAGTCCCATTAAAACGCGCTTCACCAACGTTGAGGGCCCGTAGCTCAGTTGGTAGAGCAACTGACTTTTAATCAGTTGGCCACAGGTTCGAATCCTGTCGGGCTCACCAATAAGCCCCTGAAACCCAAACGGTTTCGGGGGCTTTTTCTTTTTCCGGTTTTGTATCGCGATCTTTGCTGTGAACGGGTTTGTCAGGATCGATATCCGGTTTTTCTGACGAACCGGTAACAGGCCGGATATGGATGTTTTTTTCCTTTTGAATGGCTGTCATGCAGTTTGATCGAAAAAGGGGGGTTGACCCTTTGCGGTCAGCACATTAAAAGGCCGCTCACCAACATTGAGGGCCCGTAGCTCAGTTGGTAGAGCAACTGACTTTTAATCAGTTGGCCACAGGTTCGAATCCTGTCGGGCTCACCATTTCAAAACCCCCGGAACTCGAAGGTTCCGGGGGTTTTGCTTTTCCTGATTTCACCCGTTTTCAAACGCCTTGGCGTGGGCTGCCAAACGTGCGGTGCATTGCGGCCATGCACGAAAAACGCGCGTCTTTTCGCAGTTGCGATTGCATCGCAATGTGATTTCTTGTAAGTAATGCAAATCAGTTTCAAATGCGCCGGAGCAGGACGTCCGGCGCTGATCGTATTTTGGATCGGAAGAGTTACATGCCTGAACCCGTAAACCCGCTGTCTGCATCGCCAGATGCGCAGACTCCGCTCGGCCTTGATGGTGCTGCCACTGATGCCGCTAACGGTGCGCTCTCGCAAACAGCAGAGGGGGTCGTAACCCTTGATCCCGAAACCGGTCTGCCGGTGGATGGTGCACTTGCCACCAGCGAAAGCACCATCGTGCCGGACGCCATTAGCAGCTTGCCTGTTTATGATCTTGTAGATCGTGCCGGTGTGGTCGGCTGGGTTCTGGCGGCGCTGGCGCTTATCGGGATGCTGATTTTCTTCTATAAACTGGTCGGATTTATCCGCCGCGGCATCTTTGCCGACGGTTTTGCCAAGGATATCGAACGGCATCTTGCCAATGGCGACGAAAAACAGGCCGCTGAAATTCTTGTACGTCGCCGTCATCCTGCAGCGCAGATCGGTTTGTTTGGCATGACACTATCGGTTGCCAATGCCGAAAATCGCGAAGCCGCATCCGATATTATTGCCGCCCGTGCACGCAAGGAAGTAGACAGCCTTAACAGTGGTCTTCGGATCATGTCGGCAATCGCGGTCTTAAGCCCGCTTCTGGGGCTTCTTGGAACCGTGATGGGCATGATTGAGGCGTTCCAGAAAATGGAAGGTGCAGGCAGCCGTATTGATCCGTCCGTTCTGTCTGGCGGCATCTGGCTGGCTCTTTTGACCACGGCCATCGGCCTTGTTGTTGCCATTCCGGCGACCGCATTTCATATGTGGATGCAGGGGGTTATCGCCCGTGCTGCTGCGGTCATGGAAGATGTCTGCACCATGGTGATTAATCGCAGCGAACTGTCGCAGAAAGGTGCGCTTCGCGCGTCAAACATTGCCGAGCTGCGTCAGGCCGCGGAATAAGCCCGAACAAGGTCGGAAATACGTCCTATGCAATTGCGCGATCGAAATCGCGGTGCTTCGCCGATGATCGGCCTGACGCCGCTGATTGATGTTGTCTTTATCCTGCTGATCTTTTTCATGCTGGCTTCCAGTTTTCTTGACTGGAAGGGGTTCGAGATGTCGGTGACCGTCAGTGACGGTCAGGCACGTGCCAGCAGCGATATCCGTCCGGTGACGGTCAATGTCGATGCGAATGGCGGCCTGTCGCTGAATGGCGAGGCCGTGCCGATTTCCAATCTTGCCGCGACCATTTTGCGCCAGCATGCCGGTGCCAGCGTGCATCTTCGCCCGGTTAATGGTGCCGATTTGCAGCATCTGATTGTTGTCATGGATGCGCTGGGGCGTGGCGGTGTTACCGATGTGGATCTGATCGAATGAAGCGCCGTATCCAGATCACCGATGACAGTCCAGCCCAGGAACCGATGTTGCCGTTGATCAACATTGTTTTTCTGTTGCTGATTTTCTTCATGATTGCCGGAAGTCTGCAAAAGCTGGGTCCGTTTGATGTCGAGCCACCGGCAAGTTCCACGGCAGAAAGCCAGCCCGAAGACACGATTGTGTTGTGGTTTGGCAAGAATGCCGAAGTTGGCATTGATGATCGTCAGGGCAAGATTGCCGATCTGGTGGCCTTGCTGCCAGCCGATTATGCCGGTCGGCCAGTCGAAATCCGGGCGGATCGAACCACCGAGGGGGCGCGTGTTGTCGCCCTTTTGAAACGTTTGCAGGAGCTTGGCATCGAAAAGGTCCAGCTGATGACCGCCATGGAAGCAGATCAGGGCCAAGACGGATAGAACATGTCGAAACGCATTGATTTCCTGATCGCGACCGGGCTGACCGGTATTGTGCTTGCTGGCGGGATCGTTCTTGCCATGCCAGAGCCCCAACCAGCGGGTTGGGGAGGCGCGGGGGCAGTCCAAAGCATCAGCATTTCGCTAGGCAGCGGGCAGGCAACAGAGGGTGAGGCTGAAACCCCCGAAGAAAGTGCAGATTCCGAAGACAGCAAACAGGGCGAAAAGCCGGTCGAGGAAGTCAAACCGGAGCCCGAACCCGTGCCCGAGCCGGTAGTCGAACCGGAGCCTGTGCCTGAGCCGGAAC
>CAMPHD010000054.1 GCA_946885765.1 uncultured Thalassospira sp. | reverse complement strand
TTCGCAATCGTGTCTGGGTCGGTTCACGGGTGAAGCAGGGCCTAGCGGGATTTTTTGACCGCCGGGGCAAGGCCTGCGATGAAGGCGCCGGGGCTGACACCCCACATGGTTTTGAAATGGCGGTTCAGATGGCTTTGATCGGCATAGCCGGTGGCAGCCGCGACATCGGCAATGCCAAAGCCGTCAAACAGCATCCGTTTTGCCCGGCGCAGACGCATGTGATTGAAATAGGTGTGCGGCGGCAACCCGGTGGCATGGCGAAAAACGCGCAGCAGATGAAAGCGGCTGAGCCCGGTCAGGGTGGCCAGTTCATCAAGCGATATGTTGGCATCAAGGTGATCGGCCATGTAGTCGATCACCGTCTGGATGCGTTTGTCTTCGGAACCAGGTTGATAGGAAAAGGGCGCTGCGTCGGCATGGCGGAGCGCAAGCCGCGCGGCACTGTATAAAAGCTGGCTGTCGCGTTCGAGCAGGCCTGCCGTCTGGTTAAGGTCCGGGCGAAACATCCGGTGCAGGGATTGCAGTTGCAGATGCAGTTCCGGGTCATCGACCACATGATTGCCAAAAAACGGCAGGCCGGTGCTGTTGGGGGAGAGTTCGGCCACCAGATCACCAAAGATTTCGGGTGCGATGAACATGATCTGATACTGGTAGCCGTCATCACAGGCCGGGCCGCCGTCATGGACCTGCATCGGGTTCATCATCAGCAACTGACCGCGTTTTGCGACATAGTTGGTGCCGCCGGTCATGAATTGTTCGGCCCCGTTCAGGATCGTGCCAAACGCGTAATAATCATGGCTGTGTTTGGGAAACGAAAACCGTTTGTAGTCGGCTTCGAACAAATCAATACCGTCCGCCGCGCGCCAGTGGCGGGCGATTTCCCGATGGCGGCCGGGTGGGCGGTCATTTGCCGGGGCGCTGTGCGCAGGATTATGTCGAACTGCATTGGCCATGGGGCAAGTATAATCACTCGATTACCATCCGGCTTGCATATTCTTGCTGTTTAATCGGGTGGTTTTTCGGGGCGTGTACTTTACGTGCGAGTCGATAAACAGGTCACGGATTCTGCCGTTTTTCGCCTCTGACATACGCATAGGGTCGGCTTGTGCAAAGGTATAGGTCGGGTTCGGTTGGCTTATTTTGCAGCGCAGCAAATATTCGAATGAACATTCGAACGTCCTCATCTGTGCGAATTCGAATAGACAAATGGGGATTTCATCTAACTGTTACAAAAGCGACGCGAAAGTCGGGTTATTGATCGCGGAAATGTCTCACATTCCGGATCATTGGAGATCCCATGTTTCTCGACCGTATTCGCATTGGCTATCGCATTTTTGCGGGCTTTCTTGTGCTTGTCGTCATGCTGATGGGGTTAAGCGCCCTGTCATCCTGGTATCTGCTGGGCTTTGGCGGACATGCTGATCGTATTGCAAAAAGCACCCAGCTTGTCGGGCTTGCAAACGAATATGCCCTGAAACTTGAACGCCTGTCGAACCAGGTTCTGCTGTTTGCGCAGACGGTTGACCCGATGGATCGCGAGGGTATTTCGACCATCCGCGAAAGTGCGGAGGCCAGCGGTGCGGCCTTGGTCAATCAGCTTCGTGCCGAGGGTGACAGCGCAAAGGCAGATGCCCTTGAGAGCCTTAATGCGGAATATATCGCCACCCTTGAGCCGCTTGTCCTGCGGGCAGAAAACCTGACGGCGGCGTCCGATACCATGTTGCTTGGTGCGCATCAGTTGGGAAAATCGGCGGGCGAACTGGTTGATTTCATCACCAAGCGAGATCCTGCATTGGCTGAAAAATATGCCGACACACTTGGGGCGGCAAACCTGAGTGCCATCGTAAACAGCTTGCAATATGCCATTCTGAGAACACCGGAATCACTCGATGCGTCACGTGTGCAGACCTCGGCTTTGACCGATCTTCAGGAAGAAATCAAAAATTCGGTCGAGGGTCTGAAACGCGCGGACAAGAAGCTGTTTTCCTATGCGATCCGCGACAACGACCTTCTGAAACAGGGGGCGAACCAGCTTGAAGGGTCAATCGGCGGGTTCCGTCAATCGATGGATGATTTCAAATCAGCGGTTCGAGAAGTTCAGACCATCACCCAGAATATCCGCGAGGAAGCGGTTGCGGGTCAGAATACACTGGTCGAGGCGGCACATAGCGAGTCTGAAAACAAAGCGATGACCAATATGCTTGTCGCCGGGATCGGGGCGCTGATTGCCTTTGGTCTGGCGATTGCGATTGCGCTTAGCATCCTGCGTCCGCTGCGTCGTGTGAATGGTGATATGACGCGGTTAAGTGAAAACAATACCGATATTGATCTGGTCGATTTCAAGCGGGGCGATGAATTTGGCGCGATGTCGCGGACGGTCGCGATTTTCCGTGAAAATGCGCTGAAGATCGAACAGATGGCTGAAGAACGCATCGCCCTTCAGCGCGAGGAAGAAGAAAAGCGCCGCGCGTCGCTGGGTGCGATGGCCGAAACCATCGAGGGTGAAACCGCAGGGCTTGTGCAGTCGGTTACCCATCAGGTGACCCGGATGCGCGAAGCGGTTGGCGAAGTGGCTGCCGCCGCCGAACGTGTGACAGGCCAGACCGAAATGGCAACCAGTGCGGCCACGCAAAGCCAGTCGCACGCCCATTCGATCAGCGAGGCGGCAACGCGCCTTTCGGATGCCATTGGTTCGATTGCCAACCGTGTCGACCGTCAGCGTTCGATTGCCCAGAATGCGGTGGGTTCCACACAGCAATCCGCCGAGGCGGTCGATGACCTTCGCGAAGTGGCGACCAGTATCGAACAGATTGTCGATCTGATCCGCGGTATTGCGGGGCAGACCAACCTTCTGGCGCTTAACGCGACCATTGAGGCCGCACGCGCGGGCGAAGCCGGTAAAGGTTTTGCCGTGGTCGCGGCCGAGGTCAAGAATCTTGCCGGGCAGACGGCACAGGCGACCGAACAGATCACGGCCCATGTCAGTGCGATGGGCAATGTGACGGACCGTTGCGTCCGGTCGATGGAAGATGTTGGCGTGACGGTGCGCGACATGATGGCCATTTCCGAAGAAGTGGCAGGTGATGTTGAACATCAGCGCCGCGAAACCGAGGAAATCAGTCTTGCGATTGCATCGGCCAGTGATGCAGCCCTTCATGTCAGCAACGCCATCCACGAGGTATCGCGCGATATCGAGGTGACGCGGAAGCTGAGCATCGATCTGACGCGCCGGGCCGATGAGGTTGATCGTGATGTGACGGAACTTTCGGGATCGCTTGACCGGGCGGTGGAATCTGCGGCCAGCGATGAAAGCCGTTCTGATACGGATGACGACGAGATGGACGAGGCGTCCAATCTTGTCGATTTCCCGGCGCAATATATTCGCGGGGCAGCCTGATCTGTCCGGTTTTTGCCGTTTCGGATAACGGGTCACACAATTCAATCAGCCAGAAGCCCGTGCAGGATTGCATGGGCTTTTGTCCTTTTGGCGGGGGGAAAGTGATCCGGACAGGGCAAATCTGCCTATTACCTGATAAGTACAAGTTGCGACATTTCTGATACAATTTTCCGGTCGCTGCCTACGGGGAACTGACGTAAGGTCTATTGTATTGACAATAAGACATTTTCAGCGATGTCTTTGCATGATTCCAGAACACACAAGAACGGACATTTGATGTCGCGCACAGGTAGGCTAGTTGTATTTCTGTTGGTTATTGCCGTGGCCGGTGGCGGCTGGTTTGCCTATGACAGGGGAATGTTGCCTTTTGTCGGGGCAGGAAGCGTTGCCGGGACCGATAGCGCCAGCCGTTCGGGAAATCCCGCCCTGCCGGTGATCGCCGAATATGCCAGCATCATGGAAGAAAAAACCGTTGTCGAGGCCGTCGGAACCGGTCGGTCGACACTGGGCGTTTCGATTTATCCGGCGGTTTCGGGTGAAGTCAGTGATGTTCTGTTTCATGCTGGTGAAAAGGTATCGCGCGGGCAAGTTCTTTTGATCCTTGATTCGGATCGGGAACGGCTGGCGCGTGATCTGGCATCGGTGCAGGTCAAGGATGCAAGCCAGCTTCTGGACCGGTACGAGCAGGCCCGTCCGCTTGGCGCGGTATCGGCAAGCGAGGTGGATGCGGCACGCACCGCCCTTGCCGAGGCGCGCATCCGGCTGGATCAGGCCGAGGTTGACCTTGCCGACCGGACCATTCTTGCGCCGTTTGACGGGATTGTCGGTATTCCGCAGGTCGAACCGGGCGACCGCGTTGACAGTTCGACCGTGATTTCGACGCTTGATAACGTCGAAAGTGTTCTGGTTGATTTTGAAGTTTCCGAAACCCGGTTTGACAATGTGAAGATCGGTCAGTCGCTTCGGGTTGAAACCTGGAGCCTGCCGGGGGAATGGTTTGAGGGGACGGTTGATTCAATCGCCAGCCGTATCGATCCCGAAAGCCGGACATTCAGGGTGCGCGCGCGCATCCCGAACCCGACCGGGCGTCTTCTTTCGGGGATGTCCTTTGCGGTTTATGTCGATATCGAAGGCCAGACTTATCCCTCGGTCCCGGAAATTTCGGTTCTGTGGGGGGATGGCGGCACCTATGTCTGGCGGATCAAGGATGACAAGGTCGAACGTGTCCCGGTTCGCGTCGTGAAAAGGACGCAGGGGCGCATCCTGCTTGACGGGCCGATTGCCAAGGGTGATCTGGTGGTGGTTGAAGGCGTGCTTCGCCTGAGGCCGGGCCGCGATGTTGCGGCAACTATCCGCGGCGGCGATGAAACCGGTGTTGCCCAGCGCAACGGCACCGGCGAAGGGTCGTAACATGCAGGACGAAAATCAGAACGACCTTGCCTCGCTCAGTATTCGTCGGCCGGTTCTTATTTCGGTGGTATCGCTTCTGATCATTCTGGCGGGTCTTGCGGCCATGCTGGGCGTTGAAATTCGCGAATTGCCCAATGTGGATCAACCGATTGTCTCGGTCTATGCCACCTATGACGGTGCGTCGCCAGAAACCGTGGATGCCGAGGTTACCAGTATCCTCGAAGGGGCTGCCTCGCGGGTCAGTGGTGTGAAACGCATCAGTTCAAACAGCGAGGAAGGCAGTTCACGGGTTCGCGTTGAATTCTATCCCGATATGGAAATCAATGATGCCGCCAACGATATTCGCGAAGCCGTTAGCCGGGCTGGTCGCAGCCTGCCTGACGAGGTCGAGGATGTTCGTGTGGTCAAGGCAGATGCCGATGCGAGTGCGATCATGCGCCTGGCGGTTGTCAGCAATCGCCTGACCGAGGAAGAGCTTGCCAATATCGTTGATGATCAGATCAGCCCGGCGCTGCTTTCGGTGCCCGGTGTTGCCGAAATCACGATCAATGGCGAACGTGAAAAAGTTCTCCATATCCGGGTCGATCCCTTGCGACTGGCCAGTTACGGGTTTTCGGTTCAGGACGTTGCGGATGTTTTGAAAACCGCCAAGTTCGATATCCCTGCGGGCAGCTTTGATTCCAGCGATCAGAAGCTATTTGTCCGTGCCGATGCGTCGGTATGGGAGGTTGAAGACGTCAAACAGATGTTCATCCGCAATCAGGTCCGTTTGGGCGATGTGGCGGATGTCTATTACGGGCCGGATGATGCGACGTCCTATGTGCGTCTTGATGGCCGGACTGTGATCGGGCTTGGCGTCGTCAGGCAGGCGCAGTCGAACACGATTGCCATTTCGGACGGGATTCGCGCCGTTGCAGAACAGCTTAACAAACAGCTCGACGACATTGATGTTTTTGTAAATTCCGATGATGCCGTGTTTATTGAAGGTGCTCTTTGGGAAGTGCTGAGCAGTCTGGCGCTGGCGATCATTATCGTGATTGCAGTTTTGTATCTTTTCCTGCGATCCTTTACAGCGACCCTGATCCCGACAGTCACGATCCCTATTGCCCTTGTTGGTACAGTTGCGGCCATCTGGATGATGGGGTTCTCGATCAATATCCTGACGCTGCTGGCACTTGTTCTGGCGACCGGGATGATTGTTGATGATGCGATTGTGGTTCTGGAAAATATCCAGCGCCGCCGCCATCAGGGGCTCGGTTCGATGGCGGCGGCTGTCCTTGGGACACGTCAGGTGTTTTTTGCCGTCATCGCAACGACATTGACGCTGGTATCGGTATTCGTTCCGATTTCCTTCTTGCCAAGTACAGCCGGACGCCTGTTTCGGGAGTTTGGTTTTGTTTTGGCTTTTTCGGTCGCGGTATCTTCATTCGTGGCGCTCTCCCTTTGTCCGATGCTGGCGTCGCGGCTCAAGCATATTGATCCGCATGATGGCGATCAGAATGCCGAGCCCAATTTTCTCGAACGGATCGGCTATTTCTGTTCGGGTATTTACAAGCATATTCTTGAATGGGTATTGCGGTTCCCGGTGATTACGCTGATTGCATCGATATTTTCCGGTGTGATTGCGTTTGGCGTATATAATACCGTGACACAGGAACTGTTGCCTGATGAAGATCGCGGGCGGATTCTGGTATCTCTTCGCGGGCCGGACGGGGTCGGGATCGATTATATGGATCGGCAGGTCGAAACTGTGGAAAACATTCTGCGGCCGATCGTGGAATCCGGCGATGCCTCCAGCATTTATACCATTGTCGGCTTGTGGGACCCGAACCGTGCTCTTGTAATTGCCCCTCTTGTGCCATGGGATCAGCGCAGCCGCAGTCAGCAGGATATAAGCGATTCTGTTAAGGGCAGTCTTGATGCGTTGCCTGGTGTTCAGGCCTTTGTCTATCAACCCAACAGTCTGGGGTTGCGCGGTGGTTCCGGTGAAGCGTTTGAATTTGCTCTTACCGGAACAAATTACCGGACATTGGCGGCCAATGCGCGCGATCTTCAGCGGGAACTCGAAGCAAATTATCCCCAGTTTATCGATCTTCGGGTTTCATACCAGACGACCCAGCCGCAATTGCTGGTGAATATTGACCGGCAGCGGGCCTTTGACCTTGGCATTCCAATCGAAAGCCTTGATACGACACTTCGCACCATGATCGAAGGATACGAAGTTACCGAGATTACGGTTGATGACGAAAACATCCCTATAAAACTCCGGAGCAGTGTCGGCAGCATCAATGATCCTTCCGATCTGGAAAATCTGTTTGTCAGTAATAGTGACGGGCGAATTCTTCCTTTGTCATCGGTGATCAGCCTGAATGAAGAAGCGGTTGCTTCCGAGCTTGAGCGAGAAGGACAGCAACGTGCAGTCAAGATTTCGGGTAATCTTGCGCCTGATTATACTCTCCAGCAGGCGGTAGAGGATATTGACGAAGTTGCCGATCAGGTTCTGCCGCCCGGTGTCGGGGTTTTGTTCCTTGGCGATGCGGCGACACTTGGCGAAACATCGCATGATGTGCAGATCACCTTCCTGATTGCGGTACTTGTGGTGCTTCTGGTCCTTGCCGCGCAGTTTGAAAGTTTCATGTCGGCACTGGTTGTGGTTCTGACCGTTCCGTTCGGGTTGGCGGCGGCGATTTATGCGCTGGGTCTTAGCGGGACATCGATCAATATCTATAGCCAGATCGGGTTGGTGATGCTGGTGGGGCTTATGGCCAAGAACGGCATTCTGGTTGTCGAATTTGCCGATCAGTTGCGCGATGCGGGTAAATCCGTGCGCGAAGCCGTGCATGATGCAGCGATGATCCGTTTGCGCCCGATCATGATGACGATGATTTCAACCGTACTGGGCGGGTTGCCGCTGGTTCTTGGTTCCGGTGCCGGTGCCGAGGCACGCGCCGCGATTGGCTGGGTGGTGTTTGGTGGTCTTGGTTTCGCGACGGTCTTTACCCTGTTCCTGACGCCGGTGCTTTACCTTCTGCTGGCGCCGCTGGTGTCCGCACGTGCCGATGGTGGCAAGAAACTGCAAAGCCAGTTGCGATCTGCGGAAAGCATTCCCGACAAGGGCGAGATTGAAGGAAGTACCAGCTAGAATGTCTGTAAAACGTCTTTCAATCTGTTGTGCCCTGCCGCTTATGATCGGACTTTCTGCCTGCCAGACGGTCGGGCCGGATTATGTTGCGCCCACGTTCGATCTTGTCGGGGCCTATACCCCGCCAGTGCCGGTGATTGCGGCAAATCAGGCCGATCATGGCCGGTGGTGGGAAAGTACCAGTGATCCGGTGTTACGTGACCTGATCGCGCTTGGTCTTGCCAATAACCTTGATTTGCGGATTGCGGCCAGCCGGATCGAGGAAGCCCGTGCGGTGGCACGCGGTGTATCGGGGGCAAATGGCATCGAGGTTGGTGCAAGTGTAAACGGCGATGCCGAACGCGGTACATCGTCACGCGAAAGCGGAGATCAGACGACCGATATCGGATATGGTGCCGGGATCGATTTTTCATGGACCCCGGATGTCTGGGGCGGGCAGCAGCGCGAGGATGAAGTGGCGCTGGCAGATTATCTGGAACAGGTTTATCTGCGCGAAGACGTTTATCTGACGGTGATTGCCGATATCGTGCGCAACTATATCGAGCTTCGCGGCACGCAGAAACGGCAGGAATTGCTGCGCAGTTCGCTTGACCTGCAACGCCAGACCAGCAATATCGTTCAGGTCCGGATGCAGACGGGGCTGGCGTCCGAGCTTGATCTGTCGCGTGCCCGTGCCGAGGTTTCCGATATCGAAGCGACATTGCCGATATTGCAGACCGATATTGACCGGTCGATCAATGCGATTGCCATCCTTCTGGGCGCGCAGCCGGGGACCTATCGCGACCGTCTGGTTGATGCGCAGCCCCTGCCGGAATTTGACAGTTCTCCGCCCATCGGCATTCCGGCCGATCTGCTGCGCCGTCGCCCGGATGTCCGTGCGGCCGAGCTTTCATTGATTTCGGCGACGTCGGAAATTGGTGTTCAAACGGCTGATCTTTACCCGGAATTGACGCTGGATGGTTCACTCGCCCTTGGGGCGACGGGATATGGCACGGGGCCGATTGTGCGAACCGCAATGGCCGCCATCGGGGCGGTGATTGATGCGACGCTGTATGATGGCGGGGCCAGACAGGCCGATATCGACGTTGCCGAACAACAGGCGCAGCAGGCGTTTTATGGCTATCAGCAGACCCTTCTGGTCGCCATTCAGGATGTTGAAAGTGCGATTTACGGCTATGTCGGGGCCGTCCAGCAACGCGATTCCCTGATTTCATCGGTGCGCTATCACCGGCAGGCGTTTGAACAGTCCCGGGTGCGGTACGTTCAGGGGCTTTCAAACTTCCTTGATGTGCTTGATTCCCAACGTACCCTGACGCAGTCGCAACAGGACTTGGCCGATGCGGAAACCGATCTGGAACTGGAAACCATCAATCTTTATGCCGCGGTCGGGCTTAGCGTGGATGATGTTGAACGTTATGCCGACAAGGCCGGGATTGATATGAATAATGGTTAGACAGAGAACTTCATTACACAAGCGTCTGTAATAACGCCGATTTCCATAAGCTGTTGCTTGTTTTCGCCGCCGGTTCGGCCTAGGTCTTGGGTATCTTGAACCGGGGATAAAAATGACGGGCGATCTGTTTGCCGATGAACCACCACACAATCTGCTACCCTTTGACGGGGAGGCATTGCTGCTGCGTGAAGT
Organism: uncultured Thalassospira sp.; assembly: GCA_946885765.1. Next base: position 3,416 of record CAMPHD010000054.1, on the reverse strand, counting down.
CATGGCGGCAGGTGATGCGGATCGTGCGTTTGAGCGACTTGTAAGCGGCGTTTTCTGGCAGCAGGAAATTGCCAGGCTGATGGGGCGCGAGATCGCGGTGCCGCGTTTGACGGCGTGGTATGGCGATGTGGCCTATCGTTATAGCGGTGTCTATCACCCGGCATCGCCTTTCCCGAAAATCGTCGCACCCCTTCGCGATCTGGCGGAAGAAAAATCCGGTGCGTCGTTTAACACGGTTTTGTTGAACCATTATCGCGACGGGCGCGACAGTGTTTCTTGGCATGCGGATGACGAGGATGTTCTGGGTGAAAACCCGGTTATTGCCAGCCTTTCGTTTGGTGAAGAACGCCGGTTTCATTTCCGCCACAAGAAAACCGGGGATCGGGTCAGTGTCGATCTGCCGCATAATTCATTGCTGATCATGCGGGGTGCGACACAGCATCACTGGTTGCATCAGATACCCAAAACCGCGCGCCAGATCGGACCGCGCATTAATCTGACATTCCGTCATACCGCGCCGGAAAACAAGGTGTGCGGTCGATGAGTTTGAGGGCTTCGAAAAAAGCCGCCCCGGTCAGGGCGGCTTGAAGTCAGCAATTCGAGATTGCCGGGAAAACCGTCAACACCAGGGTGCAAACGGACAAACGCATAGGCTGTTGTGCAATCGGTGCGTGCAATAATGAATCGATTCAATGAATGCAGTGTGGCGGTTCAGAAGGGGTTCTGTCAATATCGGGATGAACCGATTCAAAAAAATGTCACGGGATGACCGGTTAATCCGCAAGCCGGGATGAATAAAGGGGAGACATCGCAAGGATGGCAAAACGGGTACGTCTTCTGGATGTGGCCAAGGCGGCCGGGGTATCGCAAGGCACGGCGTCAAATGCCTTTGGCAAGCCGGATCTGGTACGCAAGGAAGTCCGGGAGCGCATTCTGGAAGTTGCCAGGGAGCTTGGCTATCGTGGGCCACATGTGATGGCGCGCATGCTCCGCACCGGCAAGGCCGGGGCGCTTGGCGTGGTGTTTCCCGATAATCTTGAATATGCCTTTAGCGACCCGGTGGCGATTGAGCTTTTGCGCGGTGTCGGGCGGGAATGTGCCCGTCAGGCAGTCAATATGATGATCATTTCGGCCGAAAACCCCGAACAGGCGATTACCGCGATCAATAATGCCGCCGTCGATGCCTTTCTGGTGCATTGCTATTCCGATGACAATGACATCATTTCCGCCATCCAGCGCCGCAATCAGCCATTGGTCTGCATCGATACCGATATTGCCGGGGCGGCGGGCACCGTGGTGCTTGATGATTTTGCAGGGGCGCAAATGGCAGCCCGGCATTTGATTGATTGCGGGGCGCGCAAGTTCGCCATCCTGTCCCTGCAGGCCAACAAGGCGGAAAATTTTGGCCCGATGAATGCCAAACGCCGCGGGGCGGTCAGCCACCGTGTGGTGCGCGAGCGGCTTGGCGGGTATCACGCAGCCCTTAAAAAGGCAGGGATCGCAATTGAGGATATTGTCCATATCGAATGCGAAAACATGTCATCGCACAGTGCAGAAATGGTCGAAACCATGTTGCGTGATCACCCGGAAATTGACGGTATTCTGGCGATGTCCGACGTGATTGCCATTGGTGCACTTGATGGTGCGCGCGCAAGCGGTCGCAAAATCCCCGATGATCTTAAGGTGATCGGCTTTGACGGGATTGCGGAGGGCGAACGCACCAATCCGCCATTATCGAGCATCCGTCAGGATTCCGTTGAAAAGGGGCGACTGGCGGCCGAAATGGCGCTTGGCGAGGCGGAAAGTGACAGCCGCGTGCTGGAAACCAGCCTGCTTGTCCGGGGATCGACGGCCTAAGCCGATTTACCCGAAAGTGCCACGTAGCAGTGGCAATCGGTGGTGTGATCCATCACAAGGCCGGTGGCCTGCATGAAGGAATACATGATTGTGGTGCCGACAAACTTCATGCCGCGTTTCTTGAGGTCTTTGGACAGGGCGTCGCTGAGTTCCGTGGATACCGGCACGTCGGACATGGCTTTCCAGTGATTGATGACCGGTTTGCCGCCGATGAAATCCCAGATATAGGCATCAAAACTGCCAAATTCCTTCTGGATTTCGATGAAGGCGTTGGCATTCAAAACACTTGCCGCGACCTTGGCGCGGTTGCGGATGATGCCCGGATCGGCCAGAAGGGCCTGTTGTTTGGCCTCGTCATATTTCGCGATCTTCTGGACATCGAAATTATCGTAAGCCGCGCGATAGGTGTCGCGCCGCGCAAGGATCGTAAACCAGCTTAAACCCGCCTGCGCACCTTCGAGGATCAGCATTTCGAAAAAGTGCCGGTCATCATGAACCGGAACGCCCCATTCCTGATCGTGGTAGTCGACGTAAAACGGCTTGTCGATATGGGTTTCGGCCCATTTGCAACGGGGGAGCGTGTTCGTCGACATGTTCGATCCTTCTTTATCCTGATGGCAGGCGTATTGTTGGATGGGATTATGGGGGCTTGCAAGCCTGATGACTTTATCCTGACATTTCTCCTGATAGAAACTGTCGGGGCAGGCAAATTATGCAAACCGTTTTGGTGAAATACTTCCTGCAAAAATGCGCCATATGAGGTGAAGCATGTCACATCATGTGGAAAACTTGATCAAAGCTCTCGAAAACAGGCGCTCTGTGCTTGCGCCGGGGGCCAAGGCCGACTAGGTTTTGCAGCGTGTTAACACAATTCCGATCAGATCGGCCCGATCTGGACCGACTGCAAGAAGGAGCGGCGATGCTGGCGATTTTTTGGCTTATTGACACCGTTATTGGTATCTACATTTTCATGCTGATTGCTTCGGCAATCCTTTCATGGCTTGTGGCATTTGACGTGATCAATTCCAGCAACCGGTTCGTTTATATGGTTGGCGATTTCCTGTACCGGATTACCGAACCGGCATTGCGACCGATCCGCCGGATCATTCCGAATCTGGGGGGGATCGATATTTCACCGATTATCCTGATCCTGATCCTGCAATTCGCCAATATGCTGATCCAGACAGACGTGCGCGCAGCCGTGATGGGTTACTAAGCCGACGGTTACGGCGGTGCCTGAAAACGGCAAGGCGAACACGGCCCTGATAAAGCTTTTGGCAAAAACGGCCAAATGGCCTAAATCGTCAGTCGAAATTGTTGCCGGGCATACGGACCGCAACAAGGTGCTGGAAATTTCAGGCGATCCGGACGCACTGATTGCGCAACTTCATGAATTGACGGGCGGACAAGACATATGAGCGACGCAAAAATCATCGACGGCAAAGCATTCGCGGCCAAACTGCGCGGCGATATCGCAGCAGAAGTGGCCAAGATCAAGGATATGCACGGCATCACGCCGGGCCTTGCGGTTATTCTGGTCGGTGAAGACCCGGCAAGCC
>CAMPHD010000053.1 GCA_946885765.1 uncultured Thalassospira sp. | reverse complement strand
CCCCTTCGCGGATTTATGCGATCTGGGCGGCGGTATTTGTCTTGATGGCGACGGTCTGGCTTTCGGTGGCGGCATTTGGCCGTCGTCAGTCAACCCCGGTGTCGTTACGAAGGGCGTTTGGCCATATCGCGATTTGTGGTGCCCTGACGGCCTTTATCATGCATCTGCCATTCCTTGATCCGGTCAGCATTTCGGCGCGCAATCAACAAAGCCGCCTTTCGTCGATGGCAGACTGGGACAAGGCCGATCTTGGTTTCATTGCCCGAAATCTTGGAATACCGGGCGAAAATGCACTTGCCGAACTTGACGTGGCAAAGCCCGACACGGTGCCGCCAATTGCCGAATTGCGCAGCTATATCGATCCCGATGCGGGACGGGTGATGGTCGAAATTGACAATATCCCGGTTTATCCTTTGGAATATCGCGTGTCTGGGGAAGCTGTAGCCAGATTGCTTGAAGGGCAGCTTGAATATGATCGCCGTTTCTGTCGCAAGGAAGGTTCAGGCACAGGAGCCCCGGACCAGTGCGCATTATTGATGGTTGATCTTGACGGGGACGGAACGGAAGAAGCAGCCTTTTTCACGACACGTGATTATGTTGATATCTATCGGTATGAGGCTGCGGACGATGATTGGCAGATTGTGACCAATTTCTTCCATGGTCAGAACGAAATAGACCACGCGGCAATGTTGCGTGATCTTGCCAGCGGAAATTTCAAGATCGTTTCGCCACGTTACTCCGACCTTTTGATCGGCGGGGCACGTTGGGGGCAATATCGTTAACGCCTGCCTAATCGGGACGGGCTATGCTTTGTCATAATATGAAACAGCATCAGGGAATGACTGCCTTGTTGATCCGGATACATCATCTCATTGCGAGCTTCGCACTTCTGACTTTGGCGGCCTGCGGCGATACCTCCCCGAAATGGGAGCCTCAGGACATGTTTGCCAGCCCGGCGGAGCAGCCGATTGACGAACGATATCGGGCGATGATCGATTTCAAGGCGTTGTCGCGTGACGAGGCCGGGGTCGAATATGCCGCCGGACCCAGCGCTACCGTGCTGGGCGCGGTGGAAGAAGCCGTTGCCCTTTGTCAGGAAAAGGGTGGCAAGGGATGCAAGGCGGTCCGTGTCGGTCTGACATGGGTTGATGGTCTTGATAGCGATGGCATCAAGGCGGTGATGGAAACTTATCGTAACACCATGCTGGCAGAAGCAACGCAGGCATCGAATGCGGGGAATGCCGGTGCGGCAAACTGGCTGGCGTTCCATTATGCGGTTCGTGGCGAAAATCTGGGTGAAGCGGAACGTTTGATCAAGCGTGCCTTGCAGGTTGCCCCTGATGATCCCGGTGCACTCGATACCTATGGGCTGGTGCTTTACAAGCAGGGCAAATATCAGGAAGCCGAAGAGATATTCATTGCAGTTAACAAGGCAATGCCAACAGCCGAACATCTTGCGCATTTTGCCGACAACGCCCTTGCGATGGGCAAGACCGAGATGGCACGTGCTGCCTATCAGCGTGCCCTTGGTGCGCAGCCAAGTGCGGTGCTGTCACAGGAAATTCAAAAACGATTGCTCGCCCTTGATCTGGGTGGCGGTTCGGCAACGCAGTGATCAATCTCGTCATCTTTGATTGTGACGGTGTGCTGATCGATAGCGAACTGCATCGGTATCTTGCAAATCTGGGATTGGCAAACCGACCCTGATCGAAATCGATCAGGGTGCGATGTCTTGGCATTGCGCTATCCGGTTTGGGGCCAATCAAGTGTGATGGCCGTGCCATCGACCATCGGCAGATCAACCTCGTTCAGGTTGTTGCCCGGACCACTGCGATCCACGATCAGAAAGTCGCTTTCTGGTTCAAGCACCAGAAGCGGGTGGTGCCAGACATTCTTAGCATAGGTCACACCCTGCGATCCATCCGAGATAAAGGCACGAAGATTTTCGGGGGCAGAGGTGTCTGAATCCTCTGCCACAACGATCAGGAATTTCTGACCGCTTAGTGGCATAAAGGCCTGCGAGCCCAGTGGATGGCGTTCCATCATTTTGATTTCAATCGGCATCGGGCGCGGTGTGCCGCGAAAAATGCTGATGATTGGTGCGCCACCTTCATCCCCGACATCAACGCGCGATATATCGTGAAACCGCGTTGTTGTGCCCAGATTGATCTTGTATTCATCCCGCGCGGTGGTGGTTGATATCACCTCACCAAACGGGGCAAACGATGCCGGTGTCAGCGGTTCGACTTTCAGTTTCATCGTTCTTATCGCTTTGCCGGTTTACCAAGAATGCGCAGACGGCTGATCCCGCCATCCGGAATGGAATTGATGCGCAAATGCGATACCGACCCAAGTTTGGCGATGACCGAAGCATCAAATTCGTGGATATGGTCAGCCTGCATTTTCTGTTCGGGCAAAATGGTCTGCCAGAACATGGATCGTGCGCGCAGTGACTTGTCCTTTTCTCCGTCCACATAGGCGGCCTGAATGGAAATCCGGTCAGGATAGTTGCCCTTGAAATGGCAGGTATCAACGATGATTTTTTCAATCTCGCCAGGATGGCCGAGTTCAACAATCAACCACTCGTTACCGGGTTCGCGACGGCGCCGGGTTTCCCAGCCATCACCCATATTGATGCCCCGGCCCGGTGCGAGAATGGCATTCGGGTTACCATAATGGGCATCCGACCATGTCAGGACCACGCCACCATTGATCATGGCTGCCAGATCAACCTGATCGGCACTGCTTGCCATTTTTGACCAGTCGCGATCCGGGCGTCCATAAACGCGCAGGCGGGCAATGCCGCCATCGGGGTAGATATGCAGGCGCACATGGGTGAAAACGCCCTCTGCCGCAACATCGGCATAATGGTGGACTTCTGCACCGACACCGGCACGCAGCCCGATCGGGGCGACGATTTCGGTCCAGGTCGCATCATCTGCGGGGTCGCCATCCGGGCAATAGCATGCCTCAAGCGATGCGGCGGGCGGGAAGTTGCCGGTGAAGTGGCTGGTATCAATATCGACACCATAAATCCGGCCCGATGTTGCCAGCCGCACCACACAGTAATCATGACCTTCGACGCGTTTCCGACGGCTTTCCCAGCCATCCATCCACTTGCCATTGTCATCGTATTTGTCCGGATAGAAAATCGCATCCGCGGTTTGCAGCATGCGTTGCTTGTCGGCAAAGAAATCATCAGTCGCAAAGATTGCCTCTGCGCCCAGACGTTCATCGGCCAGATTGACAAAACGCCGGGTAAATTCCGGGGCATCATGGTTTGTGTGGTGGCTCATGGCTTTTAAATCCTGATTATTGGTTATTTTGTTTGGGCCAGTCATTAGCGATCAAAGGGCTTCGAGGCGCAGCTTGGCGATACGATGTACCTGATTGATGGCCTCGTTAAATTCGGTTTCGACATCGTTTTTAACGCGGCGTTCGAATGCGTTCAGGATGTCGCTCCGATGGAACCCTTTGACTGCAAAGATGAATGGGAACCCGAACTTCTTTTTGTAGTCGTCATTCAATTGCGTAAAACGGGCAAGTTCGTCAGGCGTGCATTGATCAAGCCCGGCACCGGTTTGTTCATTTTGCGAGGAATGCGTCAGTTCCGCCAAGGCAAGCTTGCCGGCAAGATCAGGGTGGGCGCGAAGCAGTGTCAGTTTGTCACCGTCAACCGCGCCATTTACCACGGCTGCCATGGCATCGGCGAGCGCATCGGGGCTATCAAGGGCTGGTGTGATGCCGCGATCATAAAGCTGCTTTGCGATCCAGGGTGAATGTTCGTAAACCCCGCCATACAGCGAGACAAAGGCGCTTTGCGCCAAGGTGCTTGGCGGTCGGGTTTCGAACAATGATTTTGCAGGTTCGGTCATAACGGCCATTTCAGTTCTTGTTCTTCTTGATGGTTATTTGTTTCCGGTGAACGGATGATGTTCACGCCAGTGACGCGCAATATCGATGCGACGTGCAAACCAGACATCATCATGACCGCGCACATAATCGACAAAGCGTTTCAGGGCTGCAAACCGGCCCGGACGACCGACAAGACGGCAATGCAAACCAACCGATAGCATCCGCGGCGTTTCGGCACCCTCTTCGTAAAGCGTGTCGAAACTGTCTTTCAGATACTGGAAATATTGTTCGCCGGAATTGAATCCCTGCATGGCGGCAAAGCGCATGTCGTTGACGTCAAGCGTGTAGGGCACAATCAGATGCGGTGTGTCTGTCTGTGTCGACCAGAAAGGCAGTTCGTCGCTGTAATCATCGGCGTCATACAGGAAACCGCTTTCTTCGGCGACAAGCCGTCGGGTATTGGGACTTGTGCGCCCGGTATACCAGCCAAGCGGGCGTTCCCCGGTTACATCCCTAATGATGTCGATGGCCTTGTGAAGATGTTCGCGTTCAAGTTCTTCGGGGAAGTACTGATAATCGATCCAGCGATAGCCGTGTGAACAGATTTCATGACCATCTCGCATCGCGACTTCGCCAACCTTCGGGTGGCGGGCCAGCGCCATGGCAACGGCAAAGATGGTGATCGGAATTTGCCGTTCACGGAACAGGTTCAGGATGCGCCAGACACCAACGCGCGAACCATATTCGTAAATCGACTCCATGCTCATATGACGCACGCCTTCGCGCATGTCGGCACCAACGATTTCCGACAGAAACGCCTCGGATGCGCGATCACCATGCAGAACGCAGTTTTCACCGCCTTCCTCGTAATTCAGCACGAACTGGACCGCAACACGGGCCTTGCCCGGCCAGTTGGCCCTTGGCGGATTGGGGCCATAGCCAATCAGGTCGCGTGCATAATTCTGTTCGGTCATCTTTGGCCTCTCCTGATATCGCAACGCCCGGCTTTGTCATGCGAGTTGTTTAGTGTAGCATTAACCATAGGTCGCAGCGCAGCAAGGAAGAACTCCTGCGCGCTGATTGATGGATGATCATGCCGCACTATCAATCTGACTTTGATAATGTTCCTGGACGGGAAATCGCTTTGGCCGGTTTTTTGTTGGCTTTTAAAAGCTTTTTATCCGGCTTTGATAGTATTCTGCACGAAGCTGAGGCAATCGTTTTTCAAAGAATTATTGATATAGTTTCACTTTATCACCTCTTTCCACGATCCGTGTCCTAATGCGACCTTTTTGAAACGCTATAAATTCGTTCGGCATAAAACGATCAATCAGAAAAGCCGACCAGGGAAGAAGCGACCGACCACCGCATGAGAGAGAAAAGAGGAGGCCCGGCATGGGACGACTGACTACCCATGTTCTAGATACGGCAAAAGGTTGCCCGGCGGGCGGCATCCGGATCGAGCTGCACCGTTTTGGTGACGGCCATGACGATCTGGTCGCTGAAGCCGTAACCAATGCCGACGGGCGAACCGATGCGCCAATGCTTGATGGTGCTTCGTTCAAGCCGGGCGAGTATCAGCTTGTCTTTCATGCCGGTGCGTATTTCGATGCCATCGGTCTTGATCTGCCGGAACCGAAATTCCTTGATCAGGTTGTAATCCGGTTCGGTATTTCAGATGCGCAGGCGCATTATCACGTGCCACTGCTGCTTTCGCCGTTTGGCTATTCCACCTATCGTGGTAGCTGAGGCCATCATGACCAAACCGGTCCTTAACACGCGCGATGATATCCGGTTCCTGTTCGGGAACGAGGAACGAAGCCTGCGCGATATTGATCCGCAAATGACGGTTCTAAACTGGCTGCGCTTGAACGAGCGCAAGACCGGGACCAAAGAAGGCTGTGCCGAGGGCGATTGCGGTGCCTGCACGGTCATTCTGGGCGAACCGGATGGTCAGGGCAGCATGCGTTACCGGACGGTCAATGCCTGTATCCAGTTTATGCCGACCCTTGATGGCAAGCAGCTTCTGACTGTGGAACATCTTAAATCCGATGACGGATCGTTGCATCCGGTGCAGCAGGCCATGGTGGAAACCCATGGGTCGCAATGCGGTTTCTGTACGCCGGGCTTTGTCATGAGCCTGTATCAGCTTTGGCTGGATGGGGGCGAGGATGACCGGGGTGCCATCAATGACGCCCTTGCCGGGAACCTGTGCCGTTGCACCGGCTACGGGGCGATTATCGAGGCCGCCCGCAAGGCTGGTGGCGTAAGTGCCACCGATCCGGTTGAGAAAAAGCGTCGTTCCGATATCGCGACCCGATTGACCGCGATGATCGAAGGTGCGGGCATGCTGGCGCTTGAAATGCCGGCGGGTCGTTACTTCGCCCCGCGCAGCAGCGATGAACTGGCCGCACTTTTGGTGCCCCATCCCGATGCAACAGTGCTGGCGGGCGGAACGGATGTCGGGCTTTGGGTGACCAAGATGCTCAAACGGCTTGATCCGATCATTTATATCGGGGATGTCGCTGATCTTAAATCCGTTCGGGAAAAGGACGGTGTCCTGACCATCGGTGCCGGTGTGACTTATAGCGATGCCCATAAGGCACTTGGTATGATTGCTGGTGATGTCGGGGAACTGGTCCGCCGGATCGGGTCACGGCAAATCCGCAATGCGGGGACGGTTGGTGGCAATATCGCCAATGGATCGCCAATTGGCGATACACCGCCTGCCTTGATTGCATTGGGCGCGCGCATTGTTCTGCGCATGGGCGATATCCGTCGCGAAGTTGCCCTTGAAGATTTCTTTATCACCTATGGCAAGCAGGACCGGGCCAAGGGCGAGTTCGTTGAAAGCATCATTGTTCCGAAACCGGACGCCGAGGTGCAGTTCAAGGCCTACAAGATTTCCAAACGGTTTGATCAGGATATTACGGCGGTTCTTGCGGCCTTTGCCATTCGGGTTGATGGTGGCAAGGTGATCGAATTCCGGGCGGCATTCGGCGGCATGGACGGAACACCGATGCGGGCAAAAAAATGCGAGGCAGCCCTGATTGGCAAGGATTGGAACGAGGCCAGTCTGAACGCGGCGCAACTGGCCCTGACCAGAGATTTTGCACCGATGTCTGATATGCGGGCATCAAAAGAATACCGCATGCTGGTCGCGCAAAACCTTTTGACCAAACTGTTTATCGAAACAACGGCACCTGAAATTGCCACCCGTCTGGTTGGCAGGGAGGTTGCCCATGTCTGACAATGCATCCAAGGCCGTCGAGACCAAAGACCCGGACGAACTTCTTGCGCCAACCCCGGGGCTTTCGGGTGGGGTTCGGTCTGCCAGCAAGCATGACAGCGGTCCGAAACATGTCGCGGGTGAAGCGATTTATGTCGACGATATTCTTGAACCGTTCGGCACCCTTCATCTGGCCCCCGGTGCGGCGACCATCGCCCATGGCAGGATCACGAAGATGGATCTGTCAAAGGTGCGATCAGCCCCCGGTGTGGCTTGTGTTCTGACGGCTGATGATGTGCCGGGTGTCAATGACGTGTCACCCGCCCATAGCCATGATGATCCAGTTCTGCCCGACGGGGTTGTTCAGTTTTACGGTCAGCCGGTTTTCTGTGTTGCCGCCGAAACCCGCGAACAGGCACTTAATGCCGCCAAGCTGGCCGAGATCGAATATGAAGAACTGCCCGCGATCCTGAGCGTCAAGGAAGCACTGGAAAAACAGCAATTTGTTGCACCACCCCATGTCATGGCGCAGGGCGATGCCAAATCGGCACTGGCGCGCGCCAAACATCGCCGGTCCGGGGTGATGGAAATCGGCGGGCAGGACCATTTCTATCTTGAGGGCCAGATCACCTTTGCCATTCCGCAGGAAGATGGTGATGTGCTTTTGCATTGCTCGACCCAGCATCCGTCCGAGGTTCAGCACAACATCGCCAATGTCCTTGGTCGTCCGGCCAATGCGGTAACGGTCGAAGTGCGCCGTATGGGCGGTGGTTTCGGTGGCAAGGAAACGCAGGCATCACAATGGGCGGCACTGGCAGCGATTGTTGCGGTTAAAACCGGGCGTCCGGCGAAAATGCGTCTGGACCGCGATGATGACATGGTCATGACTGGCAAACGCCATGATTTTATCGTCGAATATGACGTTGGTTTTGATGATGATGGCCGGATTTGCGGGTTGGATATTCAGTATGCCGCCAATTGCGGTTTCTCGGCTGATCTGTCGGCGGCGATCTGTGATCGTGCGATGTTCCATACCGACAATGCCTATTTCCTTGGCGATGTCGAAATCCGGTCCTATCGCTGCAAAACCAATCTGGTGTCCAATACCGCATTTCGCGGCTTTGGCGGGCCGCAGGGCATGGTGGCCATTGAACGGATCATTGATGAAATAGCCATAATGATTGGCCGTGATCCGTTTGATGTGCGGATCGCCAACTATTACGGGACAACCGACCGCAACACGACGCCCTATCACATGACGGTCGAGGATAACGTCCTTTCGGAACTGACGAACGATATTCTGGCATCTTGCGATTATCGCAAGCGGCGCAAAGAAATCGACGCGTTCAATGCGCAAAGCCCGGTGATCAAGCGGGGTATTTCAATCACGCCGGTCAAGTTCGGTATTTCCTTTACCACGACCTTCCTTAATCAGGCGGGTGCGCTGATCCACATTTATCAGGATGGATCGGTGCAGCTGAACCATGGCGGAACGGAAATGGGACAGGGCCTGTTTATCAAGGTTGCCCAGATCGTGGCCGAAGAATTCCAGATTGATCTTGATCGGATCAAGATCACGGCAACCAATACCGGCAAGGTTCCCAACACATCGGCAACTGCGGCCTCAAGCGGGGCGGATATGAACGGCATGGCCGCGCGCGATGCCGCGATCACCATCAAATCCCGCCTGATTGCTTTTGCTGCGGAAAAATACGGTGTCGCCGAGGCCACCGTCCGGTTTGTTCCGGGGCGGGTGATTGTTGGCGATGTGACCGAACTGGAATTTGCCGATCTGGTCAAACAGGCTTATCTGGCGCGTGTTTCGCTTTCGTCGACGGGCTACTACGCGACACCGAAAATCCATTATGACCGTGAAACCGCGTCGGGTCGGCCGTTCTATTACTTCGCCTATGGCATGGCCTGTTCCGAGGTGATGATCGATACCCTGACCGGTGAATACAAGGTCACACGTGTCGATATCAGCCACGATGTCGGCCGGTCGCTGAACCCGGCGATTGACCGGGGTCAGATCGAAGGCGGCTTTATTCAAGGCATGGGATGGCTGACATCCGAAGAATTGTGGTGGGATGATGCAGGGCGTTTGCGAACACATGCGCCGTCAACCTATAAAATTCCTGCATGTTCGGATAGGCCGGATGATTTCCGTCTTGAATTGTGGTCTTCCGGAAGAAACGTTGAAAAAACCATCCATCGATCAAAGGCTGTTGGTGAGCCGCCCCTGATGCTGGCGATTTCGGTGCATCGTGCCATTGCCGATGCGATTGCATCGGTCGGGGGCCACAAGGTGATCCCGATGCTCGATACCCCGGCAACGCCCGAGGCCGTCCTGAACGCGGTGGCCAATGTGGCCAAGGGTATGATCGCTCAAAGTCACGATGCGGTTCCGGTGGCGGGGGAATAGACATCATGCGCCTGTCACCCGACGCCCATATCACTGTGTTGCAGTCATCCGATCCGGTGATGCTGGTCGGTGTGGCCGCCATTCGCGGGTCCACCCCGCGTGAGGCAGGGGCCTTTATGCTGGTTAGCGAAGCCAGCATTGCCGGGACGGTTGGTGGTGGCAATCTGGAACATCAGGTAACGGTACGGGCACGTGAAATCCTGACCTTGGATCGGAATTTTGGCGCGGAACTGGTTCCCTTTCCGTTGGGGCCGGGGCTTGGTCAATGTTGCGGTGGTTCGGTCGAGATTGCGTTCCACCTGCTGGGAGCGGTGCAAAAGCATCAGTTGGCAACAGCGATCCGAACCACTCAAAACCCTGCCGGACTTGATCATGGTGTGTGGGTCATGTTGCCGATGGACGAAAGCCGGAATATTGAAATTGCCAGCATTCAGGATGCCGACGCACTGGATCGCCTGTTTGCCGGGGGGCGTGGCGGATTGTGTGATCTGGCCGGGCAGCAGAAGCTGTGCCTGCGTCTTGATGACGGGACAACGCCGCTTTGGCTGTTTGGTGCCGGGCATGTCGGGCAGGCGATTGTTCAGGCATTGGCACCCTTGCCGTTCGATATTCACCTGATCGATTCGCGTGATGAATACCTGACTCTGCGGGAAACACCGAAACTTCATCTGCATCAAAGCGATAGGCCAGAAGACGAGGTGGGCGACATGCCGCCCGATGCCTTCGCGCTGATCCTGACGCACAGCCACGCGCAGGACTTTGATATCTGTCGGGCGGCCTTGATGCGGGACGATCTTGGTTTTGTCGGCATGATCGGAAGCCAGACCAAACGCGTGCGCTTTGTCCGGCGTTTAAAAGATCGCGGGTTGGGGGATACGGAAATCGGTCGTTTGACATGCCCGATTGGAATTCAAGGCATTACCGGCAAACAGCCGGCAATCATTGCGGCATCGGTTGCGGTGCAATTGCTGTCCGTGCGTGAAGCACGAATGGCGCAACATCCGGTGAACAGGGTCGCACAAGATGGCCTTGCCGGATGATAAGGCCTTCATTGCAAGGCATATAAATGATAAATGGCCGCGCCAATAGCGGCCTGATCAGGAGGATCCGTTTACCGGATCAGGAGTTCATATAGGGAGATTTGGCTGTGTGTGATGCCAAGCATAAACACATGCTCCATGCCGTGAATTTGTCGCGGACGAAAATGGAAGAAGGCTGTGGCGGCCCGTTCGGGGCAATCATTGTCAGGAACGGCGAAGTCGTTGCCGAAGGATGGAACAATGTCACATCCAGCAACGATCCGACCGCCCATGCCGAGGTCAGCGCTATCCGTGCAGCCTGTGAAAAGCTTGGTACCTTCAATCTTGCCGGATGCGAGATTTACACCAGTTGCGAGCCATGCCCGATGTGCCTTTCGGCTATCTATTGGGCACGTCTTGACCGGATCTATTATGCCAATTCCCGCGATGATGCCGCAGCAATCGGCTTTGACGATCAATTCCTGTATGATGAAGTGGCAAAACCGATCCCGGATCGGAGCCTGCCGTGTGAACATCTGGATTTAGGGGAAGCGCGTGATGTCTTTGCGGCTTGGGATGCCAAAGAAGACAAAATCGCGTATTGAGACCGTTTGATTAGCAAACCGTGAACGGGTAATACCAACGGTACGCGTGATCGGATCGCAATTTAGGGGTGGCAGCAGTGACGTCGACGACCGGGAATACCGGATCAGATACAGGCTTGGCGATGACAGGCGGGGTAAAACCAGCACAGCTTGAAGTGCGCGGTGTGACCAAGGCCTTTCCGGGCTGTCTGGCAAATGACGATATCAGTTTCCGTATTGAACCTGGCAAAATCCATGCTCTTTTGGGGGAAAATGGTGCGGGTAAAAGTACGCTTGTAAAAATCATCTATGGCGTGCTGCAGGCCGATCAGGGCGAATTGCTGTGGGAGGGCAAGCCAGTCACGATCCATAGCCCGCATGACGCGCGCGAAATGGGTGTTGGTCTGGTGTTCCAGCATTTCTCGCTGTTTGAAACCATGACGGTTCTGGAAAACATTGCGCTGGCGATGAATGACGTGCGCGATATGGTTGCCCTGCGTCAGCAGGTGATCGAGGTGGAAAAAACCTATGGTCTGCCGCTTGATCCTGATCGCCATGTTTACACGCTTTCGGTTGGCGAACGGCAGCGGATCGAAATCGTCCGCTGCCTTCTGCAAAATCCCAAACTGCTTATTCTCGACGAGCCGACATCGGTTTTAACCCCGCAGGAAGTCGAAAAACTGTTTGAAACATTGCGCCGTCTCGCCGATGAAGGTTGCGCAATCCTTTATATCAGCCACAAGCTGCACGAGGTCAAAGCACTGTGTCAGAAGGCGACCGTATTGCGCGGTGGCAAGGTTGTCGGCGGGTGTGACCCGCGCGAGGAAACGGCGAAATCCATGGCCGAAATGATGATCGGCCAGAAATTGACTGCGCCTGATCGGAGCGGCACGCGCACATTCGGTGATGTGCGCCTTGATATTTCCGATCTGTCACTGATCAGCGATGAACAGTTTGGCACGGACCTTAAGGGCATTAGCCTTAAGGTGCGCGGTGGCGAAATCATGGGGGTTGCCGGTGTCGCCGGAAATGGCCAGAACGAGCTGTTTCAGGCACTGGCGGGTGAAACCGAAATCATCGGCACGCCCGATTGCATCAAGATTGATGGTAATCCGGTTGCGCATTTTGGCCCTCGCCGCCGTCGTAGGCTTGGCGCGGCTTTTGTGCCCGAGGAACGCAACGGGCATGGCGCAGTTCCTGATATGAGCCTGTCGGAAAACGGGTTTTTGACCGCGTTCCGGCGCATGGCACTGTCGGCGCGTGGTTTGATTCGCGAAGTCCCGACCCGTACATTTGCCGACAAGATCATCAAGACATTCGACGTGCGCACCACCGGTGCCTCGGCCGAGGCCGGAAGCCTTTCTGGCGGGAACCTTCAGAAATTTATCGTCGGACGTGAAATCCTTCAGGATCCGGGCGTACTGGTGATTTCACAGCCGACCTGGGGTGTTGATGCCGGTGCGGCAAGTGCCATCCATCAGGCATTGCTTGATCTGGCGGCAAAGGGCACAGCGGTTCTGGTGATTTCGCAGGATCTGGACGAAATTTTCGCCATTTGTGATCAGGTGGTGGTGATGTCCGAAGGCAAGATGTCCGCCCCGCGGCCGATGGCCGATGTCAGTGTCGAGGAAATCGGTTTGTTGATGGGGGGGCTTCACGATCTGGACGGCGACGTAACCCTGAAGACGAAAGAGCTTATCGAAGGAGATCGCGTTGGTCAGGCTTGAACCCCGTCGCCAGCATAGTCAGGCGATGGTCTATCTGTCGCCGGTTCTGGCAATTCTCATGACGCTGTTAGTCGGCGGGATCATCTTTTCCTTTATGGGCAAGAACCCGTTTGATGCGCTTTACACATTCTTCATCCTGCCGATCAACAACAGCTATGGCATTTCCGAACTGTTTGTGAAGGCAACCCCGCTTGTGATCATCGCCATCGGGCTTTCGATGGGGTTCCGCGCCAATGTCTGGAACATCGGTGCCGAGGGGCAATTGACCATGGGCGCCATATTCGGCGGTGGTC
>CAMPHD010000052.1 GCA_946885765.1 uncultured Thalassospira sp. | reverse complement strand
CCCCTGCTGACCGCCCTGACTGTCGAGCTCCTCGTCCGGATCGGTTTCGCCTTCTTTCTGATCTTCGTCCTCGCCGTCATTTTCCGGCGGGGCATCGTCGATATCGTCTTCAAGCGACAAGTGATCAAGCAAACGGCGAAGGCCGCGCGCGAAGGCATCCTGATCGTCAAGCACATCGCGCAGATCGCTAAGATCGGCACCGGCATTTTTTTCGATATGGGCGCGCCACAAATCAATCAGCGGACGGGCCGATGACGGGGCTGGCTCACCGGTAAAAATCTCGCGGGCGAGCATCCCGATTGCATCGGCAAAGGGTGCGTCTTCGCGCGCGGTCAGACGATGGAAGTTTTTGGCACGGCAATCCTGTTCGGCATGTTCGCGAAGATTCTTGCGCACACCGGGGAAATAACGCGAACCGACCGCCTCGCAACGTGCTGTTTCCAGCGCGTCGTAAACCGCCTGTGCCTCTGCCGTTTCGGGCATGCGACGGGCATGAAGGGCCACGTCATGATGACGCAGTTTCAGGGCCCAGCCATCGGCAACACCGCGCAGATCGGCAACCTCGTCCTTGGGCAGGGCCTGCTTGGGCATCGGCAGGCGCACATGTTCGCCATAGCCCCCCGCCCGGCCGCCTTTGACAAAGCCGACTTCAAGATCATTGCGTCCGGCAAGCGCGCGAAACGTCGCCGCTGTGCCGCGCAAAAATCCGGAAAGCGCTTCATCATTCTTCATTGCACTACTCGCTTCTGGAATCAGGTCGCCGATTTGCTTTAACAATGGATGGTCCTTAACGGACCATCACATTGATGGCTTCTTCGGGCAGTTCCTCGCCAAAGCAACGCTGATAATATTCAGCCAGGATCGGGCGTTCCACCTCGTCGCAACGGTTCAGGAACGTCACGCGGAAGGCATAGGATATATCCCCGAAAATCTCGACGTTTTCGGCCAGCGTAATAACGGTACGCGGGCTCATGACGGTCGAAATGTCGCCAGCGACAAACCCCTGACGGGTCAGGTTGGCAAGGGCAACCATGGCTTCGATTTTCGCGCGACCTTCGGCATTATCGAATGACGGCACCTTGGCGGCAACGATGTTGGTTTCATCCGAGACCGAAAGATAGTTCAACGTCGCAACAATCGACCAACGGTCCATCTGCGCTTGGTTGATCTGCTGGGTTCCGTGATAGAGGCCCGTGGTATCGCCAAGACCAACCGTGTTCGACGTTGCGAACAGGCGGAAATTCGGATGCGGGTGGATCACCTTGTTCTGGTCAAGCAGGGTCAGCTTGCCATCAACTTCCAGAACACGCTGGATCACGAACATCACGTCCGGACGACCGGCATCATATTCATCAAACACCATCGCGACCGGGCGTTTAAGTGCCCAGGGCAGAATGCCTTCGCGGAATTCGGTGATCTGTTTGCCATCGCGCAAAACAATGGCGTCCTTGCCGATCAGATCGATACGCGAGATATGGCTATCAAGGTTGACGCGAACACACGGCCAGTTCAGGCGTGCGGCGACCTGTTCGATATGGGTCGATTTACCTGTTCCGTGATACCCTTGGATCATCACACGGCGGTTATGGGCGAAGCCCGCCAGAATGGCCAAAGTAGTATCGCGATCAAACCGATAAGTCGGATCGATCATCGGGACATGTTCGCTGCCCTGGCTGAATGCCGGGACTTTCATATCGCTATCAATTCCGAACGCTTCGCGGACGGAGATTTTGATGTCGGGTGCATCCAGCGAATGTTCGGCGGCTGCACCTGTCGCTTCGTAACCTTGGCTCATAAGTACTCGCGCATTTTATCGGACCGGTGACGCGGTCTCGTTTGAAACTAGCTCATTAATAGCGGCTAAGATGCGCGTGACAAAGGGAAGATGCGCAAAAAATATCTATCGCCGCAAATGGATCGAACAATGAAAAGGTCCGGGGCGTGAATTGCAAGGCAGATTTTATCAAAATTCGTCCGGCACCGGGTTCATATCAAAGGGAAACGCGTGCTTCCAGATCACGGATGTAGCTCATCAGTGATGAATAGGCGGCACTGATTTTTTTGAACCGTTCTTCCGCGCCCTTGTCCCCGCCATTGGCATCGGGGTGGTATTTCTTCGACAGGGTTTTGTATTTCGACTTCAACTCGTCCTTGGAAAACGGCCAGCCAAGATCAAGTGTTGCCATTGCCTGCTGCTGTTCGGACGGCATGCCCATTGCTCCGGCACGGCGCTGGGCATCTTCGCTTTTGCGTCGCCGGTCACCGGCCGGATCGCCACCCGGGCCATGATGGGTTGGATCACCATCTTCGTTAAAGAAACCAAACCCGTCGCTGAATTTGAAGTCGAATGGCTTCTTTGCACCACGAATATGACCGAATCGCCATGTCGGACGCTGCCAGTGGGTATCGCGCCGAACATCGCTTTCGATATCTTCCGCCTTCATGCCTTCGTAGTAATTCCAGGACTTGTTGTATTCCCGGACGTGATCAAGGCAGAATTTGTAATAGTCGCGCAGCTTGCGATCCTTGGGTGCACGAAATTCGCCATGACCTTCACATCCCGGCCATTCACACACGGGCAAGTCTGGTTCTTCGTGATAAAGGGTTTTGCGCTTGTTGCGTTGGCCTCGGTTCATCTGCGTCTATATGTTCTGATCATCGGGCTTCGCAATATCATACGAGCCGATTTAATGCGATAAAAGGCTTGAAAAACTGCCATTGCGTGCCAGAACGGTGCCAACAGTTAGATTTTCGCATTCATCAATGTGAAACACACCGAAACAAGAGGCCATTGTCATGCAGGTAGCCCAGCAGATTCGAGACATCCTGACCGCGGAATTTGCCCCCGAGAAACTTGAAATCATCGACGATTCGTCGAAACATGCCGGTCATTCCGGTGCCGACCCGCGCGGCGAATCCCATTTTTCGGTGCTGGTGGTATCCAAAAAATTCGATGGAGAGAATCGAGTCAATCGCCAGCGGCTGGTTTACATCGCCCTTGACCAGCTTCTTAAGGACCGGGTTCATGCACTGGCACTGAAAACCATGACGCCCACCGAATATGCCGCAGCCCTTACCCGACAATAACCATTACGTTTATTCCACATGGTGAAATCAACTTAGACGACCGTTATTTTTCGGCGCAATATTTGCCCAGAAGCCCCATGCGCAGTTCCCTGCATATGGGGCACGGGCGCCGGCCAAATCTGCGTCCGATACAAACGGGAGGACTATGTGATGAAAACGCGCCTTGTCGGGGCGAGCGTCGCCCTGTTTATCTCCGGAACGGCCTATGCGCAGGCCCCTGCCCCGGACAATCTCGAAAAACTTTCCAACTTTCAGTCAACCGGTACCACCGAATTCACCAGAATCGAACAAACCGGTGACTATGCCGACGGTATCAAAAAGACTCTCGAACGCATTACCCTGCCTGCCGGTTTCAAGATTGCCCTTTATGCCGTTGTGCCCGATGCCCGTCATATCGCGGTTGGCCCCCAAGGAGTTGTGACATTTGTCGGCACGCGCAAGGACAAGGTCTGGTCGGTGACCGACCGAAACAAGGACCGGGTTGCGGACGAGGTAAAGGATTTCGCCCCGTCTTTGCGGTTTTCCATTCCGAACGGGCCGTGTTTCTCGCCCGATGGCATGCTCTATATCGCGGAACAGAACCGGGTTCTGACCTTCCCCGCGGCCGAATTTTTCTATGAAAGCCCGGATGTTGCCGCGTTCAATGTCGTCAAACAGGGTGAACTGGTCCCGGCATCTGTTGAGAGCTATAACCACACCGCACGGGTTTGCAAAATCGGGCCTGACGGGAAGCTTTATATCTCGCTTGGGCAGCCTTTCAACGTTGCGCCAAAGGATAAGCTTGATCTTTATCGCGAACACGGGGTCGGCGGCATCATCCGGATCAATATCGATGGAACCGGGCGCGAAGTTTACACCTATGGGGTACGGAACTCCGTCGGTCACGACTTCCATCCGGAAACCGGGGAATTGTGGTGGACGGACAATCAGGTTGACGGCATGGGTGATGACATTCCCCCCGGTGAAATCAACCGGCAAACCGCAGCCGGTCAGCATTTCGGTCATCCCTGGTATGGCGGTGGCGACGTTCGCACCAATGAATATGCAGGTGAAGAAGTCCCTTATGACGTCGTAATGCCAGCGGTTGAAACCGTGGCACACGCTGCCGACCTTGGCATGAGTTTCTATACCGGGAAGATGTTTCCCGCCAAATACAGCAATGCCATCTTCTCGGCCCAGCACGGATCGTGGAACCGCACGACACCGGTCGGGGCGCGGGTGATGGTGACCATTATCGACAGCGACGGCAATGCAAGTACAGAACCCTTTGCCGAAGGCTGGATCGATGAAAACGGCGAATATCTTGGCCGCCCGGTCGATGTCGCGCAGCTTCGGGACGGATCGCTGATCGTGTCCGATGATCTTGCCGGTGCCCTGTATCGCATCTGGTACGAGGGCCAGTGATGCGGATTATGCTTGTTGCAATCCTCGGCGGGCTTTTGCCCGCCGGGGCCGTTTTGGCACAGGATTTTGATGCCGGACGGAAAGTTGCGGGCATGTGTCGCACCTGTCACGGCCTTGACGGATTTGCCCGCATCCCTATCGCACCGCATATCGGTGGCGAACCCACCGAATATATCGAAATGCAATTGCGCGCTTTTCGCGATGGCAGTCGGGAACATGAAATGATGACTGTCGTCGCCAAAGGACTGACAGATCAGCAGATTTCGGACGTGGCTGACTGGTACAACCATTTCGAGATCACCGCAGCATTCCCCGTCGGCAAATCCGGCGACGATGCGCCTGAACTTTGTGTGGCGTGCCATGGTTCGAACGGTATTTCGGAAATGCCTGATGCCCCGAACCTTGCGGGCGAAACCAATATCTATATTGAAACCCAGCTGAAAGCATTTCGGAACGGCAAACGACATCATGAAGTCATGACAGAAATCGCCGCCGATCTTGATGAAAACGCGATTCAGGCCGCCGCAGACTGGTATAGCGCAATGGAAATCAAAATTACCGATCCTGCAAAACCCTGATCAGCTGTCAGGACGCAAAGCCCCGGAAACATCAAGGCCAACCGTCATTGCCGCAATGACATTTCCGGTCTCTGGATCAATGACCGGGACCGTCACCTGTGACAGGAAGGTACGGGTAGATCCGTCAAAATAAATATCGGCGATCTGACTCAGATCAGGGTCCTGCCGGATGGCAACTTTGAATTTCGGTTCATCGGACTGGTCGAAATCGGATGTCAGGCGGTTCATGCCGATAACCGCCCCCTTGGTATTAAACACAAATATTTCCGCAATATTGTCGGCGTCGTCTTTCTGGAACGAGCGCAAGATACCGGAAAGGGGATTTTCGAGGATTTCACTCGCCTTGGCACTGGCAATACCGCGTTCGCTGTCCCGCTGCCATTCGATATCCAGATCGGCAAGTGCCTCTGCACGAACATCGACCGTGCCCAATGCAGACCGGACCGCGGCAATCAGCTTTGGATCGCCTGCCATAGTACGGATCATCGGCAATTGCTGACGGGTGATAAGGTCACGTTCCCAGTCCTCAAGCCGCATGGGCAAAGTTTCGCAGGTACGAAGTGCCGTGTTCAGGGCCGCAATCAGATCAGGATTACGGCGGGTATATTCGCGTCCAAAATAGACAACAAGCGGCGCATATCGTTCAAACTGAATGTTGAACTGGGTTTCATGGTGCCCCATATCGTCACGTGCTGCTTCGAATGTCTGCTTGTCCACCAGCGCATATTCCACCCGCCCGGCCAGAACCTGCGAGATCAGCGAGTTAATCGACGGCACCTTGGCGATTTCATGATATCCCTGCTCGGTTAGCCACTCGGCCTCGTTCGAGCCAAGAATGGCGGCAACGGACAGCAGGCTGTCGGGTGCCGGGATTGACGCGAAACTGCCCTGCTGCCCGGCGGCTGAAATCCAGACCCATTTTTCAAGGGCAAGCGGCAGGGTCGGGTCGGCATATTCGTCCATAAACGGACTTATCCGTGCAAGGAAAAAGCCATCTGCCTGCCCGTTTCTAACCATTTCCCGATTGCGCTGACGGGGTGCAATCGCAATCCCGTATCCCACGCCGATCCGGTCAAATGCACAATTCAGGACGGTTATGGAATAGCCCTTCAGAATGCCATCCTGCAATTGCTGATAGGGGGGCTGCAGATTGGTTTGCAGGAGCAGAAATGCGTCTTCGCCCGATGCATCGGAGAAATCCTGTGCCCCTGCGGGCGGGCTGTTCAGGATGAACACAAAACCGAATGCAATCAGGCCCATCCGCAAAATGCGGATACAGGCAAATGCAGATTGCCCGAAAAAAATTTGTCCCCATGGCTGCGTGTGGCGTTCCATACAACACCTGACATTCACCAAAACCCGTCGCAGATGATATTGGGGCTGGCTGCCATCGTTACAAGATCGAGGCTCAGTCGCCGGTATACATATCCGGAGCGATGCGTTTGACCGCAGCGCCGTCACTGCGCCAGCCATGGCAACTATTGACCAAAGGGGACCGGCGTTTTTTGGCCGGGTTCGGTGCGGTGCCGTCCTTTTCTGCCTGTTTGCGCCGTTCTTCGGCTTCGCGGGCACGGATGGGAAAAATTGTCTGAAATGCGGTTGTTGCGACCGGTCCCATCAATTCCGTCAGATGCGTGCATCCGTGAATGCCACCCACCCGTTCGCGGATTTGCTGTTTCAGCCCCGGCCCGATCCGAAGCCCGGCCAGCGCCTCATAATTCGGGGCGATTTCATCGCAGGCATTGAATGGCGCATGGTCGGTGACGGCTTCGACCGCCTTGATCACCATGTCATCGCCAACAGTAATGCGCAGCCACATTTCATGGATTGGCACTCCGGCGGGAATTTCACCGCGGTCATTGTTTTCAAACCCGTATGTCTTGGTATCGGTGATGTGACCTTCGATATCCCAAAGACCGTCCTTGCGACGATATCCGGCGCAGGTAACGTTGCGGGTATGGATATGTTCACGCTCGGCGGGGCTAGACAGGGGCATGGCGCATCTCTCCTTTACGTAAACGTAAAGACATTAACCGCTACGTTGTCAACCTTCAAAAATGTAAAACGGCTGACGCGAAATCCCGCATCAGCCGCTGAAAGGACGATACATCGACAGAATCTGATTTACGCAACACCGTAATCTGAACCGAAAATAAACTTCTCGCGTTCGCGCAAATCCTCCTCAAGCTGTGCCTTGACGACATTGAACAAGTCGCGAATGGAAACCATGCCGACAACAACGTCCCCGTCAACGACCGGAAGGTGGCGGTAACGCCGCGCACTCATCAGTTCAAGTGCATTCATCGCCGTGTCCCCAGGGCCAAGTGTATCGGGATTGGCAGTCATAACCTGTTTAAGGGGGGTTGATGCCGCATCCAGTCCCTTCGCGACAACCCGGTTCACAAGATCGCGTTCGGTAAAGATGCCGGCAAGTCTGGCACTGTTATCAACAATGATCACGGCACCGATCTTGCGTTCGGTCATCATGCTGACGGCATCCATGACCGAGTCTGCGGGATTCAAGGTTGCGATCGACTGTTCTTTGACCACACCAGGTACGATTTTCGTATCCATATTTTTCTCTCTGCGGGTTGCTGTTGCCACGTGCCCTGCCCCGATCAGATTGCCTGAAACAGTGCTTCAAACGCACATTTGGGGCCCTTGTTTGCAAGTGGCCCTGCAATCACATCGATCAAGACCTTTGATGATCATTTTAACCGATAAGTAGATTTAATAGAACAGTTTCACACCAAATAACGCAAATCGGGCAGCACGGCTTCCCGTGCTGCCCGTTTGTTTTACCGCGTTTGGTGCTAATTCAGTTCATCAGTCGCAACTTCGCGAACTTCGCGCAATTTTATCCGGGTGATCTGGTTGCGGATACGCCGCAAGACTTCGAACTCCAGCCCATGGAACCGGAACTGTTGCCCGACATCAGGAATACGACGGGTCTCGTAAAGCAGCAACCCCGCAACAGTCGCCGCCTCTTCATCGGGCAAGCGCCAGCCAAAACGACGGTTCAGATCGCGAATGGTCACATCGCCCCGCACAATGACCGAGCCATCGGTCTGCGGTTGCACCCCGACAACTTCGACATCGGTTTCATCAGCAATATCACCAACGATTTCTTCAAGGATGTCTTCCAGCGACACAACACCTTCGAAGGCACCATATTCATCCACGACGATGGCAAAATGTTCGTGACGTTCCTTAAACGCCTTTAGCTGATCGGCAAGCGTAGTACTGTCGGGAATGAACCATGGCTCGGAACTCAGTGCACGGACATCTTCGGCCGTTTCCGGTTTGGCCCCGCGAACGATTGCCTTTAACGCCTCCCGCGCATGCAGAACGCCAACGATATTGTCCGGGTCCTTGTCATAGATCGGGATACGCGTGTGCGGACTTGCCAGAACTGTATCAAGGATTTCTTCCATCGGGCGCGTGATGTCGATCATCTGCACCTTGCGACGGTGCACCATGATTTCCCAGACACCGACGTCTTCAAGGTCAAGAATCCCGTGTAACATCGTACGCTCAGCGTGGTGATCACCTACAACCACATCATCAGCATGCAGTTCGATCGCCCCGCGCAATTCACGCTCGCGGTCCGTGCCTGGCCCCTCGCCACTGCCGAACAATCGCAAAGTAGCGCGGACAATCACCTGAATGGTCTGGGTGACGGGTGCAAAGACAACGACCAGAATACTCATTGGTCGCGCAACGCGAAGGGCCATGCTGTCAGCATGTTGCAACGCATAGGTTTTCGGTAGAATCTCCGAAAACACAAGAACAAGTGCTGTCATGGCAGCGGTGGCGTAAACCACACCACGCTCGCCAAACAGTTCGATCATGACGGAAGTTGCCAGAGCCGATGCCGAAATATTGACCAGGTTGTTCCCCAGCAGGATAGCCCCGAGCAGCCGTTCCTGATACTGACGCAACCGGTTGACGATACCTGCCCGGACATCCCCGTCCTGTTCTTTGTGATGCATGACCGGCTTTGATGCCGCCGTCAGCGCAGTCTCCGAGCCAGAAAAGAAAGCCGAAAGCATCAGCAGGATAAAAATCACGACAATCGTGATTGTCATTCAGGTCCGTCTCCAATGGGTGCACACAACAGATCATCACATTGTGCTGTTGCGGGGTATCAGGTCAATCTTCGATCCGGCAAGTCATCGACTTCACAATCATTTATTTAGCCACGCCCGACCTCAGGCGTGGCAGGACCGGGTGATGGCTGCACGCATTTTTTGAATGTCCATCGCCTTGGATTTAAAGGCCTTGCCGATTCCGCGCGTCATCACAAACGTGATCTCGCCGTCGCTAACCTTTTTGTCGCGCGACATATGGTTGATCAAACGGTCGATATCCCAATGCATGCCGGGAACTTCCGACGCATATACCGGTAATCCGACAGATTTAAGATGGCTGACAATCCGGTCTTTTTCACCAGCCGGGGCCATCCCCATCGCACCGCAAACATCATGCGCGATAACCATGCCCATCGCCACCGCTTCGCCATGCAGAAGTTTTGTGCCGTAACCGGTCTCGGCTTCCAATGCATGGCCGAAGGTGTGTCCAAGATTAAGCAAGGCACGTTTTCCGGACTCGCGTTCATCCTGCGAAACAATCCGCGCCTTCGCCGCACAGCTTCGCATTACGGCTACACGGCGTTCCGGACCGTCATTGTTCAGAACGGCTTCGGCATTGCTTTCAAGCCAGTCGAAGAATTCCGGGTCATCGATCAGACCATATTTAACCACTTCGGCATAACCGGCCCGCATTTCGCGGCGCGGCAACGTATCAAGCACCGCCGTATCGGCCAGAACCAGACGCGGCTGATGAAACGCCCCGACAAGATTTTTGCCCGATTTCGAATTAATGCCGGTCTTGCCCCCGACCGAGCTGTCAACCTGCGACAGCAGGGTTGTCGGGATTTGAACAAAATCAAGACCGCGCAAAAGCGATGCTGCAACATAACCGGCAAGATCGCCAACCACGCCACCGCCCAGCGCAATGATCAGGGTCGAACGCTCAATACCCATGGCAAGAATCTGTTCGACAACGTCTTCGAACACAGCAAAACTTTTGGATTTTTCACCAGCCGGAACAACGACTTCGCGATGCGCGATATCAGCGCGATCAAGAGATGCCAGAACCGTTGGCAAATGACGTTCGGCCACTGTCTTGTCACTGATGACAACCACACCGGCCTTTTTAACGAACGACGCAATATGACCGGCTGTATCCGCCAGAAGGTCACTGCCGACCAGAATGTCATAACTGCGCGCACCAAGCTCAACACGAAGGACGTCATGACTTTTTGCCACTGGGGTCGTCTGATTGCTCACCGGATTATGTTCCCGTCTTTATCAAATGAACGCGCAAGCAGGGCCAGAACCCCGTCGCGCGTTTCTTCCTTGGAGGATTCGTCACAATCAAAAATGATGTCGGCCCCGGCATAGACCGGATAGCGCGCCTCGATCAGACCACCAAGGATCTGACGCGGATCACCATTATTCAGCAGCGGGCGATGCGTTCGCCCGCTGGTACGTTGCAAAAGCAGATCAAGATCGGCACGCAACCATACCGAGATCGATTTTTCCAGAATAAGTTCACGGGTTTTTTCGCGAACAAACGCACCACCACCGGTCGCAAGCACAAGCGGCTCGCCATCCAGCAAACGCGCAATTACGCGTTCTTCACCTTCGCGAAATGCCTCTTCGCCATATAGCTTGAAGATGTCGGCAATCGAACAGCCTGCGGCTTCCTCGATTTCACGATCAGCATCAACAAAATCCAGATCAAGTGCCTTGGCGACCATACGTCCGATGCAGCTTTTCCCGGCCCCCATCAGACCGATAAACACCAGCGGTCGGCCTTTCAGCCCTGTCCGGATATTTGCAATCACGTCATCGCGCAAACCCGACTCGGCAATATTGCTCTCCATGATCGGTTTGCAGTCCTGTCTTTAATCCGGTTATCACACAATTTATCCATTTCTTTAGGCCAGCTGCGGCCTGAACGCAAGCAAACCGCACCTGATCGGGACAAATTCCTTCGTTACACAGGGGATCTGCGCAATATCCGGTACCGAGGCTATTTCACATCGGCTGAAAACTTTTGGCAATCGCGTTAACCCTCTGTGAGGACCCGGACCCTAAACTGCCTTTATATCGCCGAATTGGAATGTCAGGGAAAAGGTTCGGGGAACGGGGTTGGACAAATCACAGGCTGAATTCATGGCTTTGGGCCAAAGTGGTTCGGCTCTGTCTTGCATCTTGTACCGGGCTCCGCATACTGATCTTTGCGCATATCGAACCAACGCACCGAAGTCTGGATAACCATGAAGATAATTTCGCGTCTCATTTTATTGCTGATCATTGCTGTCATCGCCGGTGGCGCAACATTTTTGGTCACCTGGGATATTCCATCGCCAACGACCCAGATGGAAGAAACCATTCCGAATTCGAGGTTCAACTGACATGCGCTTGCGTTCTCGCCTGCTGATGCAATCCTGTTTCGTCACCATGATAACAGGGGCCGGAATCACCTTGCCCGCGGCTTTTGCCAATGCACAGGCACCGGTGCCGCTGTTTTTGAAACAGGAAGCAGAACAGAACGCAAATTCCCAATCCGGGCCATCCGCCCCCGCCACAAACAACAGTTTCGGCCAGGGAACCACGGCGCAGCCTGAAACCTTCCCGAGCGATCCCGATGCCGTCCAGACGGTAACCCTGCAAGCGGTCGATGCCGAAGCTGTCGGTACACTCGGACGCGAACGTGGCGGGCTTGGCGTCGATATGTGGAACGGCACCAGCCGCGAAACCGCGGCACGCCTGATCACCGACCTTCCGGCCACCCCGGCAACACATACGGCCCGCGACCTTTCTCGCCGTCTGTTGCTCAGCATTGCCGCTGTCCCAGACGACCACAAGGAAATCAGCATGCTGGAAACGCGTGCTGCCAAGCTGATCAATATGGGGGAACTGGATGCCGTGATCGATCTCGTTCGGGCCGCCCCGCAGGGAACACGCGGATCGCTACTGGCACAGGCCGAAATCAATGCCCTGATGATTGCGGGAAAACTTGATGATGCCTGTGCAGCAATTGACGGATACAGCAACAGTTTCGACGATATTTTCTGGCTCAAGGCCGCCGTTATATGCGCGCTTCATGCCAATGATCGGACATCGGCCTCATTCTCGACCGATCTGGTCCGTGAAATCGAAGGCGAAACCGACAAAACATTTTTTGGTCTGGTCTCGGCCATCCGCAATGGTTCCGCCCCATCGGCAGATATTCTCGGCAATTTGCGCCCGCTTGACATCGCATTGCTTGAAATCGCCAAACAATCCATTCCGACAAGCCAGCTTGAAACCGGCAACCCCACCGCCATTATCGGTTTGGTCAATGCGTCGGCAACATCAACCGATGTCCGGCTTGAAGCCGCACGCAAAGCCGAGAAACTCGGCCTGATCGACATTGATCAGCTCCGCCGCATCTATAACGCGGTATCGTTTGATGCCGACGCTATCACCAATGCCCTGAACGGTGCCCCGGAGGGAGTTCAGGCGCGCCAATATGCCAAACTTTATCAGGCCGCTGGCAAAAGCGATGTGCCGGCAGCTCGCGCTGAAATCCTTGCGGCCCTTTATGAAAGTGCCCTCATTAATGGCGACTTTGTGCAGGTTTCGCGCCTGACATCCGATCTGATGGCCGATATTCCGGTGAATGGTGATTTTTCATGGTTTGCGATTGATGCCCTGAAGTCGACCATCGCTGCGGACAATATGGAACGTGCGTCAGGGTGGCTGCAAACTGCCAAGAACAATTCCAGTCCCGGTAACGATATCGAATCCCGTCTGATCCTGCTTTATCCGGTTTTGGCACTTGCCGGACTGGAAGATACCGGGACGCCGGTTGCACAGGAAACCGGTGACGATACCAACGGCAGCGTCACGGTCAATTTACCCGACGATGAAGCCACAACCCCGGTGCGTTACGGCCTTGGTGGGGCAGTCACCCTGACGCCGCCAGCGACAACCGCTGCCCCTATGAG
>CAMPHD010000051.1 GCA_946885765.1 uncultured Thalassospira sp. | reverse complement strand
CAACTGTCTCGGGAAGCAGAGGAATATCGCTTTGGCCCTGAATACGTCTTTCCGCGTTCCACGCGGTAACGCCGTGCCGCAACAGGGCAAAATGAAAGCTGCTCATCCCTGTTTCCGTTCCTTATGACTTTCCATCACATCATGCAGGACAGTACCAAGCTTTTCAGCCGCCGCAGCGACGGTGTGCATCTGTTCTGCTTTTTGCGCAGCGGACTGCCCGATATCGCGCAATATGCCGTACCGATCCGATGCCAAGCATTCGGCAAGCTTATCGGTAAAGGCATTAACATCCCCAACTGGCACCAGCCATCCGGTTTTACCATCCGCAACAATGCCCGAAACACCGCCACAATCGCCTGCCAGAACAGGCAATGCTGCGGCCTGTGCTTCGAGTAGTGCCATGCCATAGGCCTCGTTGATCGCTGGCCAGATAAACATGTCAGATCGCGCCAGAAGAATGCGCGTATGATCCGCATCGCAAAGGCCGACGAAATCAAGTTGATCGTGGTTGATTGCGTGGCGTTCAAAGGCGGCTTCGACGTTGGCGCGTGCGGGACCATCGCCAATCACGGTTAGATGCCAGTTCGTTACATTTCGCGCATTAAGCTTGCCCAGTGCCGTTGCCAGCAATTCGTAGGATTTCAGCTTGTCGCCCGGCCGCATCATTGCAGTTGTCACCAACCGTACAGGTTGATCGGGATCGACTTCACCGCGATCGGCGGCATGCCAGTTTTCGGTATGGGTAAAGGGTGGCAGATAATGCAGCCGGTCCTGACCGCATATCGGCACAAGACATTCCATGTCCGCGTGATTAAGTGAAAACACCGCACTGGCACATCGCAGGGCATGTTCAACGGCTGCGTGGCTTTGTGCCCAAGGCCCGTTTGCACGTTTAGGGGCATAGGATGCCTCGGCTACGACATAGGGGATATCCAGGGCGTTTGCGATCACCGGACCAATCCAGTCCGGAGCCTTGTAATAAAGATGGTAGGTAAACCAGATATCGGGGCGTTTGCGTTTGCCGTTCTGATATTGCCGCAATAGCCGCGCGGCCAGCTTTGACGCCAGTTCGGCAAATTGCGCCTGACGCAGGATGTTGCCATCGGCAACCCGGCTGCGCAGGCGTGATGCGATATCAACGGTATGTCCGGCTTGCGCCAGCGCATCACACAGAAGGCGCGCCATCAGGCGATCCCCGGATGGTATCGGATGATCAATCGGCTTTAACGGTGCATAAAAGGCGATCTGCACGTTTGCCGTCCCCCTACTCCGCTGCCGGTTGTTGCACGGCAGCCCCGGCCACCGACGCATCAACGCCAAAGCGATGCGCCAGTTCCTTCATACCGGTATAGAACGAAAAATCGCGTCGGACGATTTCATTGCCCTTGTGCCCCATCTGGTCGCGCAGAACCGGATCAACGATCAGCTCCGCCATTGCCAACGACAATGATTTTGGATCACGTTCCGGGACAAGTTTGCCATTCAGGCCGTCTGTAATCAGTTCCGGAATGGCAGAAATAGCCGTTGAAACCACAGCAAGCCCGCAAAGCTGGGCTTCCATCAGCACATTGGGCAATCCGTCACGATCACCGTCCTTTTCGACCCGGCTGGACAGCACGAACAGATCAGCGGACTCGCAGGCGGCAATCACTTCCTTCTGGTCACGTGGTCCCTGCCAGTCACAGTGGCCTGCAATGCCAAGTTCCACTGCGAGCGGTTTGTATTTATCGCCATTACCGCCACCGATATGGACAAATCGCCAATGCAAATCTTTGGGTAAATCGGCAAGCGCACGCAGAAGATCGTCATAACCCTTTTTGCCAACCAACCGGCCAACCGACAGGATCGTTACCGGATTAGCGGTATCACGTCCGTCACGAAGTGCGCGATCAGGCAGTTCTTCGGGAAAGCGCGAAAAATCAAGGCCGTGATAAAGCAAATTCACCTTGGCCGGATCATCGGCAAGCTTTTGCAGATGGTCGACATTGGCCTTCGTGCAGGTCACCAGCCAATCCATGTCGGCCAGCTTTTCGCGCATATCCCAATCTTCACTGGTGTAGATATCCTTGGCATGTGCCGAACAGCACCACGGAAGACCGCGCATCATCGCGGCATATCGCGCAACCGATGCCGGGGTGTGCAAGAAATGCGCATAAATGCGCGTGATATCGTCTGGTAGTTCTGCAGCCATGACCAGCGCCTGGGCAAAACGACGCGCACGGTTGGATGAGCGATCCCGGCGATAGTCCTGCCACCAGACATTTCTTGCCCGACGATATCCCGGCATTTTGCGCGCCTTTAGCCAGCCGCGAAACACGCGTATCGGTTCCTGATAAACATATTCCGGCAGGTAATCGATTTCAGCCGTGATCCTTTCGTGGATCGGATGGCGTTTTTTATCGGTCGGATGACGCAGTGACACAATGCGATAAGGAATACCTGCCTGCTGAATACCCAGGATTTCCTGGGCAATAAAGGTTTCCGACAATCGTGGATATCCTTTCACCACGATTGCAAGCTTGTCGCATGTCATCTGTTGTTATCCCGGAAAATCTTACTCTGCAGCAAGCTGCGGCGGTAGCCAGCGTTCAACCTGATCGCCAACACTATCAAGGCCGCCCATCAGGTTTGGTACGGTTACATGTGACGGCTTTGGCTGATCAATCAGCCCGCGAAGGGCTTGGGCCATCTGGATCGGCGGACGCCCGCCATCTTCGGTCAGCATTTTGACCAGACCAAGTTTTTCGGCAGCCGACGCGCGAACATATTGTTCAAGCCGCGGCACGGTTCGCGGCACAATGATTGCCGGTTTGTCAAAGGACAGGATTTCACAAAACGTGTTGTAGCCACCCATTGCGATCACACCAGCAGACCGATCCATCAGCATTTCGACATTGGCGTCGAAGGTAATGACCGAAAGTTTGTCGATCTTCTCCGCGCGTTCCATGAAGGCCTGCTGGTCATTTGGTGCCATGAACGGCCCCAGAACAACAAGCGAAGGAACAGGAATATCAGGATCGGCTTCATAGGCACTGATCACCCAATCGACCAGATTGACCCCGTCCCCGCCGCCACCGGTGGTGACAAGATAATAGGGTTCTTCCAGACCAAGGGCGCCATGTTCCGGGGTCGGTTTGCGCGTTGCGGTACGCGGTAAATATCCGGTATAGGTCATTTTTTCTTCGACACCCGGCGGCAAATCAATGCCTTCAAGCGGATTACAGATTTCTTTAAGACCATAAACCCAGATTTCGTCGTAAAGGTCGGCCAGAGCCGGAACGCATTTTTTGCGATCCCATTCTTCGCGCAGATTGACCGGGTCATCCATCACGTCGCGCAAGCCCATGACAAGACGCGTGCGACGGTGACGAAGCATTTGAAGTGTCGATTCAACTTCACCGCGCAAACCAAGCGGTTCCTTGTCGACAATGAACAGATCGGGATTAAACACATCGGCGGTATGCTGAATGATGGATTCACGCATCGCCAGCGTCTGATCGACATCAATATTCAGATTAAGCGAGGTGTATTCGCCATTCGAGAGCTTGATCACGCCCGGAATGCGCACAAAATCGACTCGCGAACGGAACTCGAAACTGCCGATGATCGGCGATCCGGAAAGGATCAGCACAGATACATCGTCCCGACGCGAAACAAGCGCATGCGCAATGGTCCGGCAGCGGCGCAAATGGCCCAAGCCGAATGTATCGTGGCTATAGATCAGAACACGATAGCCGGTATTCCCCACGATCGACATATATCCGCCCGCTCTCGTAGTGTCCCTCAATACCTTCTCAACCCGATATAGGGTGACACGATATCGCCCGTTGGCAAGCATTTCCGTATTTTACGGTATCTCAGACCTGCCACCGGGCTATTGCTCTCATGCCAATGCGATATCTTGCAAGACTTTTCGAATGGTGCTTTGCGTTTTTCGTTTCATTCTAACGCACTGAGGGCCACGAAGCGTCAATCACGCTTCCGTAGTTGCCATGATCCAGCCCTGTTTTCAAAATGCCTGCAAGCCGCGAAATGGCAGATAAAGAACTTGGTCGCCGATTTTAACCTGTCCGCAATCCTCGGCGATTTCGATCAGACCTTCGGCCCATACCATCGAGGATAACATGCCGGAACTCGCCGAATGGTAAGGCATGGCAAACCATTGCCCATCGTCACCCTGCACAAGACGGGCACGCAGCCATTCGCGGCGACCGATTCCACGTTTGAGATCAAATCCGGCGATAGCCGGCAATCGCAAAGGCGCACAAACTTCGTCCGATGCCCCCATCATGTGAGAAAGAAGCGGCATGGCATAAAGCAGCCCGGAAACCATCACCGAAACAGGGTTTCCTGGCAGGCCGATCACAACGCAATCCCCGATATGACCACGCATCAAAGGTTTGCCGGGTTTGATTGCCAGTTTCCATGCCTGAATTTCGCCAAGACTGTCCACGACAGGTTTAAGCAAATCGGCCTTGCCAACCGAAACCCCGCCCGATGTCATGATGACATCATGACATCGGGCAGCATCCTTCAAGGCGGCTTTCAACACATCAAAATCATCGGCCAGAAGGCCAAGATCAGTAACCTCGCACCCGCAAGCTCGCAGCATACCGATCATGGTAAAGCGGTTGGAATCATAAACACCACCGGGTGGCAACGGATCACCGGGCTTTGCCAATTCATCTCCGGTCGAGAAAACAGCAACCGACAAGGGCTTGGACACCGGCAGTGACTGATAGCCCTGCCCAGCGGCAACCGCGATATCCTGTGGACGCAGGCGTTTACCGGCTGGCAGGATACCCACACCAGTCGCCACATCTTCGCCGCGACGACGGATATGTTGATGCAGGCGGGTCTTTGCGATCACATCCTGCGAGACGGTCAAGAGCGTTTCATCGGCATTCGCCCCGACATTTTCCTGAATGATGATGCAATCTGCGCCCTCAGGAATGGCAGCCCCAGTTGCAATACGGATCGCCTGCCCGCGCGGGATTTTTCCAGCAAACGGATGTCCCGCCAGAGACACACCGCCGACAGTGATTTGCACATCCCCCGTTCCAACAAATTCCTGAAGGTCCGCATGACAGAATGCATATCCATCCATCGCCGAGTTATCCGCAGACGGGACATCGGCCCTGGCAACAATATCCCTGCGCAGGATCGCCCCATAACAATCAACAAGATGCGATTCGATTTCCGGTGCACGAACAGTGACTTCGTCAAATGCAATACGCAACGCATCTTCAAGCCGCGTCAGTCCCGGTTGATGGCAAATATCTGAATTGGCAGGATTATTGTGTGGCGTGGTCATCGGCAGCCTGTCGAATTTAACGGGATCATATAGCGGCGATAGTGATCCGCCAGAACAGGAACGTCAATGACGCGACGACGCACCATCATGCCCGGGGCGGGAACGTGAAATTGCACGACTTAACATAATCACCGGAACAACACCGACAATGACGATGGTCAATGCACCAAGGGCTGCCTGTTCGATCATTTCATCCTTGGCGAACTGATAGACATGCGTCGCCAGTGTTTCGAAATTGAACGGTCGCAGGATCAGCGTCGCCGGTAGTTCTTTCATCGCATCAACAAAGACCAGAACCGCCGCTGCCAGAATACCGCCGCGCACCATCGGAAAATGAATACGTTTCAGCGTACCCCACGGGCTTTCCCCCAATGTACGGGCCGCGTCATCCATACTGGGGCGCACCTTTCCAAGCGCGGCTTCGATCGAGCCATAGGATACCGCCATAAACCGCACGGCATAAGCGAAGACGATGGCAAAGACCGTACCGCTCAGAAGCAGGCCGGTAGATATGCCGAATGTTTCGCGCATCACCGCATCAACCGCATTATCAAACCTTGCAAACGGGATCAGAACCCCGATTGCCAGAACCGCTCCCGGGACGGCATAACCGACCGACGCCATGCGAATGCAGAACCGCAAAAGAGGTTGCGGGAAAAGGCGCAAGGCATAACCAAGGAATACAGCACATCCAACCGCAACGACGGTGGCAAGCCCCGACACCAGCAAACTGTTACCGGCGAATTCAAAGAAATCCGACGTCCAGCTTTGGTCAAAATAACCGATGGAATAATAGATCAACACCATCGACGGAATTACAAAGCCCAGCACAATCGGCAGGATACAAACAGCAAGCGCAAAGAAATTGGCGACCGCCCCCAATTCATAGCCCGGCAATTCCTGAAAGCGGTTGGTGGTATCGTGGAAGCGTTGGCGACGGCGCGAATAACGTTCGGCCACGATCAGGACAATCACCACTGCCAGCATGGTCAGGGCAATCTGCGCAGCACCACCAGCATTTCCCATACCGAGCCAGACATTGAAAATACCGGCCGTCAGAGTATGAACCGCAAAGAAATCGATGGTCCCGAAATCATTCAACGTTTCCATCAACGCAATGACAACGCCAACCACGATGGCAGGACGCGCCAAAGGCAAGGCAACTGTAACGAAAGAGTTCCATCCCGAACGCCCCAGAACGCGCGCGGCTTCAAGAACACAGACCGATTGCGCCAAAAAGGCCGCACGTGCAAGCATGTAAACATAAGGATACAGCGTCAGGCTGAGCACTATGATCGCACCGCCCTTGGTCCGGATATCCGGGAACCAGTAATCGCGCGCGGTTTGCCAGCCAAAAATGTCGCGCAGCAGGCGTTGCAACGGCCCGGCATATTCCAGAAGATCGGTATAAACATAGGCAACAATGTAGGCCGGAACGGCCATTGGCAGCAGCATCGCCCATTCAAAGAACCGCTTGCCCGGCAAACGACACATCGTCACGACCCATGCCGCCGACACACCGATTAATGTTACACCGATGCCAACACCCAGCATCAGAATACCGGTGTTTTTCAGGTAGCGCGGCAACATGGTCGATGCCAGGTGCGGCCAGATATTTTCTGTCGGAAACAGCGCCAGATAGACAACCGCAATCAATGGTGTAGCTACAAGAAGTGCTATAATGAACGCCCCGACCAACCAAAGACCTGATTGGCCGCGCGGCAACCACCGCATCGAAGTTCCCAGCGACCGTTCGCGCAATGGATCAAGCGTTTCGGTCACGGCAGAAGGCCGGATGTCGCGATCGTCTTCGGTCTGACAGGAATTGCTCACGCCAACAGCGCCCTATTCGTTAAAGCCGACTTCGTCGATCAGACGAATGGCAGCGCCACGATTATTGGCAACTTCGTTAAGCGGCAGCGTGTCGGATTTGAAAGTACCCCAGGACTGCACCATTTCCGACCATGCCACGCCCGGCTTGACCGGATATTCGAAATTCACATCGGCATACATATGCTGTGCTTCGTCCCCTGAAAGGAATTCGACCAGCTTGATCGCATTATCCTTGTTAGGTGCGTTTTTGATCAGCGCAACACCGGAAATATTCACATGCGTACCGCGGTCACCCTGATTGGGGAAAACAATGCGGACTTCCTTGGCCGCATCGGCTTTGTTCGGATCATCAAGCATCTTGCCGTAATAATAGGAATTGCCGATGGCGAGATCGCAAACGCCCTGTGATACGGCTTCGATCTGATCGATATCGGCCCCTTGCGGCTTGCGCGCAAGGTTGTCTTTCAGGCCCTGCAGCCAGGTTTTTGTGTATTCCTCGCCATGATGCGTAATCATCGAGGCCACCAATGCGATATTGTAAACATGCATCCCGGAACGCACACAAATGCGTCCCTTCCATTGCGGATCGGCAAGTTCTTCGTATGTCGAAATGGCGTCAGGCTTTACACGGTCAAGCGACGTGTAAAGGACACGTGCACGGGTCGTCAGACCAACCCACAAATGGTCCTGATCACGAAATTGTTCAGGAATATTGGCATCGATTACGTCGCTTTGA
Organism: uncultured Thalassospira sp.; assembly: GCA_946885765.1. Next base: position 5,272 of record CAMPHD010000051.1, on the reverse strand, counting down.
AGCGGTGTTGCGATATCGGCATCAACAGCATCCTGGATGCGCCCGATATCAACCGTCAGCAGAAGATCAGCCGGGCTGTTGCGACCTTCATGTTTGATGCGTTCGACCAAACCGCTTTGCGAAAACAGCGTGTTGACCCGAATGCCGGTTTCCTTGGTAAATTGTTCGAACATTGGTTCAATCAGGAAGGGTTGGCGCAGGGAATAAACGTTTACTTCCTCGGCAGCATTTACCTGAAATGCCGTCAGCCCGACCACCGCGCCCATCATGCCAAAGACCTTGTTGCGCAGTGAAGTCATCGTGAATCTCCTGAAATGGTCGCAAAGCGTTAAGGCAAGTAAGAATGATTTGTACTCACTGCCGGGGAAATTAAAGGGCAGCCCACCTGTTTTGCAAGAGCCAATAGCACATAACCGGCTTGTCCATTCCTGTTTGCCCCGCCAACCGGCCCGGATTCCGGATACGAAAAAAGGGACGGTAATCATTACCGCCCCTTCCCGGAATTATTCGAAAAACGAAAATTCGGTTATTCGTTGTAGCCAACCTGATCAACCATGCGAACCGCATCGGCACGCAGACGGGCAATTTCGGCCAGCGGAAGCTCGTCGGCCTTGAAGGTGCCCCATGATTTCACATAGTCGGACCATTCAACACCCGGCTTGACCGGATATTCATAGTTCACTTCAGCGTAGATTTTCTGCGCTTCATCACCCGACAGGAATTCCATCAGTTTGACGGCATTTTCCTTGTTCGGTGCCCCCTTGATCAAGGTCATGCCGGAAATGTTCATCGACATGCCACGACCATCCTGATTCGGGAAGACGATGTTTACCGATTCAGCCCATGCACGCTGTTCCGGATCGTCCAGCATCTTGCCATAGTAATAGGTGTTGGCGATGGCCACATCACATTCGCCTTCCTTGATCGCCTTGACCTGACCGCGATCATTGCCCTGTGGCTTGCGTGCAAGGTTTGCTTTCAGGCCTTCGAGCCAGGTTTTGGCTTCTTCGGCACCATGATGGGCAATCATCGAGGAAATCAGGGCAACGTTATAGTCATGAGATCCCGGACGAGTGCAAACGCGGCCCTTCCATTTCGGATCGGCCAAATCTTCGTAGGTGGTGATTTCGCCCTCGGCCACACGATCCTTGGATGCATAAAGCGCACGACCACGCTGTGTCAGGGCGAACCACTGATCGTTTTCATCACGAAGATGTGCCGGAATGTTGGTTTCGAGGACGTCACTGTCGACAGCCTCTGTAACACCGGCATCAACGGCTTCCTGAATTCGGCTGATATCGACCGTCATCAGAACATCGGCCGGGCTATTGGCCCCTTCCTGCTTGATGCGTTCAACAAGGCCTTTTTCAGCAAAGATCACATTGACCTTAACGCCGGTTTCCTTGGTGAAGCTTTCAAACAACGGCTCGACAAGAAAAGGCTGACGCAAGGAATAAACGTTAACTTCCTGTGCCGACGCAGCCGTGGCAGCAACGGTGGCAGCTCCCAACACCGTACCGCAAATAATCTTTCTGATGTCCATGTGAATATTCCCCGTTGAAATCCATCAAATCCGCATGCATCTGCAAATCAGTTGCAAATGCAAAGATGCAATTAAGCGCCCTGCGGCACGATTTCAACAGAGATCGCCCTAATTCAACCCGGCGATGTGATGCATTTCACATATAGAAATATCGATCCGTTCCCAAAGATTACAGCAAGCCGGAAAATTTAACCTAAAGCAGGTTGAACGATCCTTTGCTTGCGCCTTTCCAGGCATCAAGAAATTCCTGATACTCCGGAATGTCCCCTGCGCGCTCTTCAAGCCATGCAACGGTCAGATTGATTGCATGATTATAACCGTCATGGTCGCTTAACCCGGTGTGAAGCACGTAACGCAGATAAAGGAGATACGTGTTAAGAACATCGGTTTCGCAATAACGACGGATGCCTTCAATTTCGCCTTTGTCATACATATCCGAGACCTTGCTGCCATCAACGCCGGTCTTGCCCGGAAGATCAAGGGCAGCACAGACCTCGTTCATCTTGGTTCTGGCGGATGCCCCATAATCGGAAAGAACTTCGGCCAGATCGCAATGCCAGTTCGGCGCATAACGCGATGTATAGTTTTCCCATTTATTGGCAGATTGATGCAGCCAGCGCGCAGACACGCCATGCTTCATAGCGCGATATTTCAAAACCGGCAGATCAAAACCGCGCCCGTTGAAGCTGACCAGCCTAGGATAAAGCTTGCCACAATAGGCAAAGAATCCGTTCACAAGGTCCTTTTCCTCGCTGGTCAAATCCCCGCCAGAACGCAATTCTTCGATCTCGTAGGTTTCGAGATTGCCATCGCGCTGGATCGTCGCACGCAGAAAGCTGATCGCGACAACCCTGTGAAACGGCTGGCGCGGGAAACCGTTTCGACCATCGGTGATATCAAGATGATATTTTTCAAGCATTTCGCGCCCGGTTGCAGGATCAGGCGCCGTTTCGCCGGTCAATTGCGGCAGAACATCGATATCTGGAACGGTTTCGATATCAAAAACAAAAAGACTGTCATGCGTCATGGTGGCCCCCGGCGAAAATGCGTTTGGCGCAGCATAACCATGCCACACGGAAGTTTCACGAACTTCCGGTCAAAATTCCATCCCCGCAATCGCGAACGCACTGACATCTCCTGACATGGTTGTCAGGAGGATCGTTTTAGACTGCAACCCATTATGGCACATCACAAGTCCGGCAAATGTCGGCAAGCAGGGTTGCGTCACCTTTAACCCCAAGGTTAAACTTTACCCCACCTGTATCAGGGGCAAAGTCCAGTCAGGGGAGCAAACGAACAACCACTGGTGACATGACGGCATTCAACCGTCGGACATTGCATTTGATGCGCTTCCGGACCGTAGAAGATAGTCAAAGGGAAAAGTGATGAACATCCTGCCTACCGGAGCCGCTATGCTTATGGCCGCTGGCCTTGCATTTTCCAGTTTCACAAGCGCACAGGCACAGGATGCCAGTTGCGAGATCGATCGTCCGGTGATGTTCGCCGGACTGAATTATGACAGCGCGCTTTTCCATAATGCGGTTGCGCGCTTTATCATTGAAAAGGGTTACGGTTGTCAGACCGACGCCCTGCCCGGCGATGTCATTCCGCTTTTGACCGGCGCCGGCAAGGGTGACATCGACGTCGTCATGGAAATCTGGCGTGATAACGTCGCCGATGCATGGAAAAAGGCCGAGGCCGCCGGAAATGTTACCCAGATCGGGGTAAATTTCGATGATGCGGTCGAAGGCTGGTTCGTGCCGCGTTATGTGATCGAAGGCGATAAGGAGCGCGGGATCGAGCCAATGGCACCCGATCTGAAATCCGTCGATGACCTGCCGAAATACGCCAAACTGTTTGAAGATGCCGAAGAACCGGACAAGGGGCGTTTTTATAACTGCCCGGCTGGCTGGGTCTGCGAAAAGGTCAATTCGGCGAAACTTTCTGCCTATGGCCTTGATGACAGCTTCACCAACTTCCGTCCCGGTACAGGCGCCGCTCTTTCAGCCGCCATCGCATCGGCACATAAACGTGGCGAACCGGCGCTTTACTATTACTGGGGCCCGACCTGGGTGCTGGGGCTTTATGACAGCTACCGTCTTGAGGAACCGGCCTATGACCAGTCGATTTTTGACAAACTGAAAACCGATGCAAATCCGGCAAAGGCAACGGCCTATCCCGAAAGCACGGTGACAGTCGGGGTCAATACCAAATTCATGAAATCAGCCCCCAAATTGATCGAGTTCCTGACACACTATGAAACCAGCAATGCAATGGTTTCGGAAATGCTGGCCTATATGCAGGAAAACGAGGAAAAACCCGAAGGCACCGCCCTTTATTTCCTGAAAGAAAAGCCGGAAGTGTGGAAAGCTTGGGTGCCGGAAGATGTTGCAAAACGGGTTGAGGCTGCACTTTAAAGCAGGCTTGCAAGCTGATTTGTAAAGGTGCGTTCAAATAACAATACGGGGCAGGTTTTATAATCTGCCCCTTTTTTTTACGCATACCAAACCAAGTATGCCATCGGGCGACAAGTTCAGTCTGCTGGAAACCGGGCCGTGCCGGTCGGCGGCCTAGGGTCGACTTCTTCTGTATCCATCAGACGGGCGACATGTTGCAGGGAGGCAAGGATGCGGTCGCGCTCGTTCAGGTCGAGCATTTCATAACGCTGCATGAAGTCGCTATCCATCAGGGGGGGCGTGTCACTTAAAACGGACAATCCCTTTTCCGTCAGGCGACTGTTGACCACCCGTTTGTCATCGGCATTGCGCGCACGTTCGATAAAACCACGGTCTTCAAGCCGGTTCAGGATTGTCGTCACGGTTGCCTGACTAAGCGATACATGCCGCGAGATTTCCTTGACCGTCACCGCCCCCAATTCTTCGATTGCCAGAAGAACAACAAGCTGTGGAACAGTAAGACCACAAACCTTCATAACATGCTTGGAGTGCAGGTCCGTTGCGCGAATGATTTGTCGCAATGCGACCAGAACGTCCAGAAATTCTCTTCTTTTCTGCTGATCTGTGATCATGCGCGCAATTCTCCCTGTCATGCAATCGGGCCAACTTAGCCCCATTATAATTTGACATCAAATGTTTTGATCTGTAACTATCAAGATACAGAATGTGACGAAATTGGGGGAACAGGCGCGATCAGGCGCAACGATCACACCTGTCTCGACATGACATTTCCAATGGATGGCATCGCGCGGTTTCCGAAACCCGGGATACACGCAGCTTGTTGCCCGATAACAACAAATGACAAGGGCCAATGACCGATAAAATCGTTGTAAAGGACCTTTACAAAGTCTTTGGCGACCGTCCCGATCAAGCCATGCAGATGATCAATGACGGGATCGACAAAGCCGAAATTTTTGACAAGACCGGGCAAACCGTCGGTGTTTGCGGTGCAAGCTTTACCGTACGCCAGGGCGAAATTTTCGTTGTCATGGGGCTTTCGGGCTCTGGCAAGTCAACGCTGGTTCGCCTGTTAAACCGCCTGATAGAGCCGACATCGGGCCAGGTGCTTTATGACGGCACCGATATTGCTGCCATGAGCGACGAGGAACTGCGCGAATTGCGCCGTCGCGACATGTCGATGGTGTTTCAGTCTTTTGCCCTGATGCCGCATATGAGCGTCGTCGACAATGCCGCATTCGGCCTTGAACTGGCAGGCGTTGCCGAAGATGAACGTCAGTCGCGCGCACTTGACGCGCTTGATCAGGTCGGGTTG
>CAMPHD010000050.1 GCA_946885765.1 uncultured Thalassospira sp. | reverse complement strand
GCTGCAGGCAACGCTTGAAACCTTTTCGATGGTTATTTCGGCCCTTGTACTTGGCACGACATTCGGCTTGCCGATCGGGGTGATCCTGGCGACATCCGGGCGCGGCGAACTGTTCGAAGCCCCGCTGTTCCAGAAAATCATCGGTCCGATTGTCAATGCGACCCGGTCCGTGCCCTTCATCATTCTGGCCGTGGCGATCATCCCGTTTACCCGTCTGGTGGCGGGGACGTCCATTGGTACGGCGGCCGCGATTGTGCCGCTGACGGTGGCGGCCATTCCGTTCATCGCACGCATCATCGAAGGTGCGATCCGCGAAGTTGATGGCGGCCTTGTCGAAGCCGCCCAAGCGATGGGTGCGCGTCCGTTTCAGGTGGTGACCAAGGTGCTTCTGCCCGAAGCCCTTCCCGGCATCATTCATGGCCTGACCCTGACGGCTGTCACCTTGATCGGTTATTCGGCGATGGTCGGTGCGGTCGGGGCCGGCGGGCTTGGTGATCTTGGCATTCGTTATGGGTATCAGCGTTTTCGCCCCGATGTGATGGCGGCGGTTGTCATCACCCTGATCGTGGTGGTGCAGATCGTGCAAAGCCTGGGCGACTGGCTGGCGCGCAAGGCGGACAAGCGCAACATCTGATCGTTGTTTTCGTTTCTTCATCTTCTTTGAATTCCCGCAAAACACCACAGTAAACAAGGAGTTTTACCATGCGGTTTCTGCTTAAACTGACGGCTGCTGCCGTTCTGGCCACCGCCCTGACCGGGCAGGCATTGGCGAACGAGAAAATCAAGATCGGCGTCACCCCCGGTGCGCACGAAGAAGTCATGGAACAGGTCGTCAAGGTCGCGGCCGAAAAGGGCCTTGATATCGAAATCATCAGCTTCTCGGATTATGTCATTCCGAACCAGGCGCTTGATGATGGCGACCTGCAGGCCAACAGCTTCCAGCACAAGCCTTACCTTGATAACCAGATCAAGGATCGCGGTTATGACCTTTCGGTGGTTGGCTATAACATCCTGACCCCGATGGGCATCTATTCCGACAAGATCAAGGATCTGAGCGAGCTTAAAGACGGTGCCGAAGTCGGCATTCCGAACGACCCGACCAATGGTGGTCGTGCGCTTCTGGTGCTGCAGTCCGAAGGCCTGATCAAGGTCGATCCGGCTGCCGGTCTTTCGGTCAGCCCGCTTGATGTCATCGAAAACCCGAAAAACATTAAATTCGTCGAACTTGATGCCGCACAGCTTCCGCGTTCGCTTGCCGATCTGGATGCCTCGGCGATCAACACAAACTACGCGCTTGAAGCTGGTCTGAACCCGATCAAGGATTCAATCGTCATCGAAGGCAATGACAGCCCGTATGCCAACGTGATCGTCACCCGCACCCAGGACAAAGACGCGCCGTGGGTCAAAACGCTGGTTGAATCCTATCACGATGATTCAATCCGTGAATTCATCGAAACCAAATATGAAGGCTCGGTTTTGCCGGTTTTCAAAATTTCTGAATAATCCCTGCGATTATTCAAAATAAGCAAAGCCCGCGCTCGGATCAGAGCGCGGGCTTTTTTATATGTATGGTCGTTAACAAAGGTCGCAGATTGCGATGATCTAGTTCGAGATGGTTTCAAGCCGGGCGAGGATGTCCTCGCGGCCTTTCTGAACGAGCTGGAGCATTTCCTTGCGACTACGTACCGGGTCGCCAGCGGCAATCGCATCGGCAATCGCGCGGTGATATGGCAGGGTGATCCGCATGTTTTCCGGCAGGAGGACTTCGGGCGACAGCATGGCGTCGAAGAAATTGTCGAGCATGGGCAGCATATGCAGAATGAACTGGTTTCCTGTGCCTTCAAGAAGATGCCTGTGGAAGGCGAGATCGGCGGCAAACCAGTCACCCTTGCCTTCAAGAGCCGCTTCCATTGCATCACAGCAGTCATACAGTACTTTACAGTTGAAATCCGGGTTCGAGGCGCAGATTTCGACCGCAATGGTTTCGATGGCGGCACGAAAACGTGCCATGTCTTCGACAAAGAGCGGATCGCGGCTGTATCGAAAGCGCCAAGCGAGGATCTCGGGATCAAACAGGCTCCAGTCCGAGAGCGGACGCACGATGGTGCCTGTCTTGCGGCGAACCTGAAGCATGCCCTTGGCGACAAGTGTGCGAACGGCTTCGCGCACGACAGTACGTGATATGCCGAGTTCATCGCCAATTTCGGCTTCGTTGGGCAGGATCGTACCAACGGAGTAACGACCGCTGGTCAACCATTTCGCAATGGCTTCGACCGCTTCCTGATGAAGCGAGCGGATAGGGGTTCTGATTTGCTGTTCTGTCACGTGCATTCAGATACTTCTTTTGCTTGCAGTTACGCTTTTTGGATCAGGCATCGGTAGAGATTGGTTCAAATCCATAAACCTTTTGCGGGTTTTCGCAAAGGATGCGGTGTTGCAGGGACGTGTCCGGCGCCCAGTCTTGCAGCAATTCCAGCATCTTGCGATCATTCGGGCGTGGTGCCGTCTTGATATGCGGCCAGTTCGACGCCCAGAGCATCCGTTCAGGAGCATGTGCGACAAGCGCACAGGCAAGTGCCGAAACATCATTATATCCCGGGTGCCCGACACGCGATACTTCGTAAGGCGCAGAGAGTTTGACCCAGACACGTCCGGTATCGATCAATCGCAACAGGCATTGAAATGCAGGATGATCCGGTACTACGGGTTCCAGGAACTTGCCGATATGATCGATAACAACCTGTCCAGGCCATGCAAGTATCTGGGCTTCGCGGTCCGGCAGGTCGTGGCCGTCAAGCTGTAACTGGACGTGCCAGCCACAGGTATCAACCCGTGCCGCAATCCGGTCGAGCTGATCCCACGGGATGATCCCGCCTGCCAGCATCTGAAAGCGTGCGCCACAAAAACCGGCATCGGTCAAATCGCGCAGCATGGTATCGGTGACCTGATCGTCAACAACGGCGACCCCGCGTGTATCGCGGCGGCCTAGTTCGTGGATGCCATCGGCGGTGACGCTGTTGTCGGTGCCATAGGCGGTCGGCTGGACAATGACTGCACGGGTTAATCCAAGTTCGTCGCGCATTGCGCGGTAGCGTGCGACATCGTCTTCTTCCGGGGCGGCAATGGCGTTTGGGACCGTTGATGCTCCTTTGCGGTAGACATGGACATGGGTGTCGCAGGCCCCGCGAGGAACGGCAAACAAGGGGGCAACAGTATCGCGGGTCATGTGGTGCTCCTGCTGATTGGGGTTGAGGTGGCGAAACGGGTGTGGAGGCGGGTTGCGCTGGAGGCGTTAATAGCTTCGTCCGGGATTTGATGATTGGCGAGTTGTAGGACTTGCGAGACGACATGCATTGCCTGTCCTTCGCTTGCCTGTGGGGTTTGCCCACCGATATGGGGTGTGGCAATGACATCATCACGACCGGCAAGCCCGGACGCAGGGCGTTGATCCGGGGCACTGCCGACATCCATGGCAGCACAGGCGATCTGTCCGGTATCAAGCGCCTGCTCCAGTGCAGCCTCGTCAACCAGTTCACCGCGTGCGAGATTGATGAACATCGCATCAGACTTCATTCGGGAAAACATCCGGGCTCCGAACATCCCGGCAGTTTGCGGGGTGGATGGTGCGAGACAGACAACAAAATCAGACGTCGCAACAAGGGTGTCGAACGGTACATTTCTGATCCCGTCCGGCAAGGTGCCGGGTACTGGATCGGTGATGATCACCGTCATTCCAAGCGCCTGACCCAAAGCGGCCAATTGCCGCCCGATAACGCCAAAGCCACAAATGCCAAGCGTTTTGCCCGATATCTGCTGCCCCATGCCAAGTTCGGGATTTTGTCCGGCACGATAGGCCGAAACCGAACGGCTGATGCCGCGCGCACCATCGATCATATAGCCGATGGCAAGTTCCGAAACGGAAGTGGCAAAGGTCGGGATGGAGCGGGTGACCAGAACACCGCTGGCGGACGCGGCATCGACATCAATCGTGCTGATATCAACGGCACAGCGCAACACGGCAAGGATATCGGTTGCGGCATCGAAAAAGTGGCGGTCAACGGCGGTTTGACGGTCTGCGATTACCAGATCACATCCCGCCGTGGCCCGCGCCAAATCAGCACCGGCAAGGACCTTGCCCGTCGAATTAACGACGAGGTCGCAATGCCGTGCCAGTTCGGCGCGGGCCCGGGGAGGAAACAGCAGGGGCAGCGTATCCGGGGTATGCGTAAGGAAAATTCGAAACATCATGATCTTTCAGAATGGGGCTGTACGGTCACCTGCCGAATACATAGGACGGTATCGCGACGGTCAGTGGTTCAAAGAACACGACCAGTAGCAGAGCGACGATTTCGGCTGCGATGAAGCTCCATGAATAGCGCATGGTTTCGCCGTAGGGGCATTTGGCAATGCTGGACGCGACGAACAACAGCACGGCAACCGGTGGTGTGGTCGAACCGATCTGGGTTGCCATAACCAGTGCCAGACCCAGTTGCAGGTCATTGATGCCAACCGCATTACCGATATGTACCGCTATCGGCACGGTGATGATCAGGACAGCCATGCTGTCGACAAACATGGTCAGGATAAGCATCACGCCAACAAGCAACAGGAAAACCGAAGTCGGGTCCTGCGTCGTTTCCATGATGGCTGACAGGATCATCTGATTGAAATTAAGATAAGACAGCAACCAGCCAAAGCCGCTCGCGATGCCGATGATGCCAAGGACCATGGACGTGGTAACGGCGGCCTGAATGAATATTTGCGGCAGGTCGCGCAGCTTGATCGTGCGATAGATGAAAAAGCTGACGAGAAAGGCAAAGATGCAGGCGACCACACCGGATTCCGTGGCGGTAAAGACGCCGCCCAGAATACCAGTGATGATGATCAGCGGGGCAACCAGAGCCGCCCATACATCGACAAGCGAGCGCAGGCAGCGTTTTACAGAAAATTTCTGGCCGGATTTCTGCAATTCGGGGTGGCGCGAGGGAGAAAGCGAATGCAGATAAACCACCGACATCAGGGCCAGCCCGATCAGGATGCCGGGAATGATCCCGGCAAGGAACAGGCCGCCGACCGAAACGCTGGCAAGGGCGCCATAGACGATCATGGTCATGCTGGGCGGGATGATCGCACCGATGGTGCTGCTGGTGGCGGTGATCGCGGCGGCATAGCCCGCCGGATAGCCTTTTTCCTTCATGGCCGGGATCAGGACCGACCCAACCGCTGAAGTGTCTGCGGTTGATGAACCGGATACCCCGGCAAAGATCATCGAGGAAACGATATTGGCCTGTGCCAGACCGCCGCGCATATGGCCGACGACGGTTTCGGCAAAATCGACCAGTTTGCGGCTGATTCCGCCACGTGACATCAGTTCACCGGCAAGGATGAAGTAGGGCATGGCGAGCAGGCTGAAGCTGTCGAGGCTTGAGAACATCTTTTGTGGATAAAGCGGTAATGCCAGTTCCGGCACAATCAAAATTCCAGCAAGCCCGACAAGGCCAAGCGACAGAATGACCGGAATCCCCAAAAAGATCATCACGAGAAGAGCGACGAAAAGACCGATAAGCATTGGTTAATTCCGAATTTGAGTGTCAAGCCGGGGCGCGGGTTTGAAGAAGGCAAACAGCCGACGCAGGGCGACGATGATCATATAGGCCGAACCAACAGGAATGGCGGCATAAACCAGATGCATCGGAAGACGCATGCCGGGGCTTTTCTGGAATTGCAGGAATTGGGAAAGTTCCAGTGTTCCGGTGATCAGGGCAATTGCCAGCGCGATCCACAGCAGGTCGACAAACGCGAAAAACATCGCACGACCCCGTTCGGACAGCAGGTCTGTCAGGGTTTCCATCCCGATATGGGCGCAATGGCGATAGGCAACGGGAACGCCCAGAAATACGATCCAGATCTGGCCGTATCGCTGGAGTTCCTCGCTCCAGCTTAGGGACAGGTTCAGAAAGAACCGGTTGCAAACCTGCATCGTCCCGACAATCACAATGCCAAGGAAGATGACAAAAATTACCATTTCAATTGTACGGTCAAAAACCGCCCAAAACCGTGTCATGTTGCTGGAGCCTTTTCCGATCGGTCGTTTCATCAATGAGCGCGCAAAAAAACGGGCCAGTCCCCGCGAGCGAGGACCGGCCCGGAGATGTTATTTCGCGTCACGGATCAGTTGCAGCAGATCGGTCGCATCAAGATCGGCAGCCAGTTCATCCTGAAGCGGAACTGCGTCTTTCTGGAACTGGGCTGTATCGACATTGGTGATCGTCATGCCGACATCCTCAAGCTGTTGCAGCGCCTGGCGTTCGCGAACGGGTGCGAGGGCGCGGTTGACTTCGATTGCAAAGTCGGCGGCGTCTGTCAGAACTTTCTGGTCTGCTTCCGACAGATTGTTCCAGAGCGCCAGCGAATAGGTCAGAACCGTTGGTCCGAACAGGTGACGGGTCAGGGCGACGTGGTCACTGACTTCATAGAGTTTGCTGGAATAAACCATTGAGGCGGCATGCTCAAAGCCGTCAAGTACGCCGGTTTGGAGGGCGGTATATATTTCACCAAAAGCCATCGGGGTGGCGTTTGCGCCCATGGCATTGAGGGCGGCGACATAAACCCGCGACTGGATCGTGCGGACTTTAAGACCTTTGAGGTCTTCGGGTTTTTCAATTGCCGTGCCGTTCGTGACGACGTTGCGATACCCCCAACTGTACCCCCAGCCAAGGACCTTGAAGCCGGACTCTTCAAAGCGTTCTTCTAGTTTGGTACCAAGTTCCCCATCCAGGGCGCGGCCGACATGATCGAAGTCCTGCCACAGGAAGGGGAGGTCAAGTACGCCGCCAACTGGAACGATGCTGTTGTAAACGGCGGTGCCGCCGACATGCATTGTCGCACCCGAACCGAGCTGCATGGCTTGTAAAACGTCCTGATCACCGCCAAGGGCGCTAGAGCCGTAAACTTCGAATTTCAGGTTGTCCGAATGGCTGTTGACATAGTTCTGCATGATCCAGGCGGTCATGCCATTGTCGTTTTCAAGATCGGCCACCGATGACATCGCCATCTTGATGGTGGTCTGGGCAAAAGCCGTTCCAGTCAGTGCGAAGCCGGCGCAGGTCATCAGGCACGCACCAGCGAAACGCCGGGCATTTTTCGAGATCGTCATGGAATTCCTCCCTTCCCCGATCTGTTGCGGGGTGGTCTTGCTTGATTGATTCGTTCGAGAAAGCAGTAGCAAAGTCTTCTGACGGCAAGGTTGAGATACCCGGCGGTGACGACTCGTCTTCTGTTTCTGTTAAAATAGTTAATACATATTATGTATGATGTAAAGATAGTTGTAAATTTTTAGAACAACTTGATCGGAGCCGGGCGTGTGAAACGGCTATTCTCCCGATGGGGAAATCGGCAATGTCATTGATAGTTATTTGTTTTAACGATGTTTCCCGACCAGATTTCTGGTTCGCAAGAAGGCCTGACTGTATCTTCCGGAATGAAACCAATGATGCGCTATGCAACAAAGAAGGGGACCAGTAATGGTCCCCTTCGGAAGATTCGGATCACGATGATACCGGATGACTGGTCGTCTAGTGACAGCAGGAATGCACCGGTTTGTATTCCTCGTACAGATCATGCAGCTTGACCCAGTCCATCACCCCGTCCTCGTTGCGGCCAAAGGGCGTCATATCAAGGAAGGCGTGGGCCCCGATCAGGGCATCGCCAGCACGGGCATAACTTGAATAGGTATGGAAAATCTCGCCGGTTTCGGGATCGCGGACAAAGACGCTTTCGCCGTGAAGGTCTTCCATCTTGCCGGTATAGGGCGCGTAATTATAGGTCGCCTTGCCTGCCTTGACATCATCGGGGCGGAAGGACGCATCGAAATCATAATTGAAGTCGGAACCCGCCGAGGAAACCCACGTGAAGTCCCAGCCCATGCGCTTTTTGAAATCCTGAAATTCCGCAAGCGGCGCGCGGGAAGCAGCAACCAGCGTCACGTCATGGTGTTTGAGATGCAGGTTGGCACCGTCAAAATGGTCGGCAAGGAACGAGCAGCCGACACAGCCTTCTTTCCAGCCCGGACCAAACATGAAGTGATAGACGATTAACTGATTGCGGCCGTCAAACAGATCGGCCAGCGATTTTTCACCGTCCGGCGTGTCAAAGACATACTCCTTGTCGACCCGCACCCATGGCAGGGTCCGGCGTTCCTCGCACAGGCGGTCATAGGCGCGCATATGTGCCTTTTCCCGTTCCAGATGCGCCTTGCGGGCATCAAGCCATTCCGCGCGAGAGACGATTTCGGGGCGTTTCATCATATCCTCCTTGTTGATCGGGTGGCGGCGCTGATCAGAAGGCTATGCAAAGACAATCGTGCCGGGGAAGGTCGGTGGGCAATTCAAACTTGTGTCGGGACCTGTCGGGTTTCTGACCGGTCCCGGCTTACATTCCCTTGCAGGCGTGTTTTTGCATCTCAGCGGTGGTGCCGGTTTTAAGATTGCAGTTGGCATAGACAAAATTGTCGCTACCGGCATCGGTGCGGCGTGACGCATCGGGGCTGCCGTGGTCCCAAATCGTGCGTTTAAGTGACCAGTCGACCTTTGCGGTGCCGCATTCGGTAGTCCATTCGGGGGAATTTTCCGACCCGTGGCGTTCCGCCACGACTTCGGCCCCGAACCAGTCGGCCAGACGGGCAATGCGTTTATTGTCGCTGGCCGTAACGCCCATGATCGACGCGAGATCAAGCTCGCGGAAACCAAAGGCGATCATCATCGTGCTGGCCTCGATGGCGGCGCGGTAGCGCCCCCAATGGGTCGGTGACAGCTCGATCCCGAAAATCGCGCTATCCACCGGCAGGTCCTTGCCACGCAGGCCGACACATCCCAGAAGATCGCCGGACGATTTATCAAAAATCCCGACCTGGAAATTACGCCGCGGGCGTTCTTCCTGCCATGCCAGAAAACGGTCAAACAGCGCATTGCTGCTCGCACGGGTTCGGTCGCTATCGGGGGTGCCGTATAGGGCGCGATAACGGGCATCCATCTGATAGGCGACAAATGCCGCCCGGTCCGAGGGCGTGAAATCACGCAGGATGAACCGCTTGCTTTCAAGTCTTGGGGGGAGTTCCGGACTTCGCATTGTGATTACTCCACAGTTCCGGCGGCACAGGCTGCCTGTTTCAGGGCCGGGTCAAGCGCAGCATCGCTTTTTGCGCCATCCATCCCATCATCGTTATTTGTGTCACAACGCGCATTGCGCAACGCGATCAGGGTGCCAATGGCCGACAAAACCATCAAAATTGTGCAAATAATCGAAATAACCTGTAAGCCATCCGTAAAAGCGGCGCGCGCAAGTGGCAGAATGTCTGATGATATTGACGCCGGAAGATCGGAAAGCGCATTGACGGCTCCGCCAAGGGTGCTGCGGATGGCATCCGCGACCTCATCCCCGACGCCCGACGGCACGGCCTTGATCATCACATCGCGATAGATCGCGGTGCCGACACTGCCCAATATGGCAATGCCAAGCGCACCGCCAAGTTCGGCACTGGTTTCCGACATCGCGGCTGCCGATCCGGCCCGATCCGAAGGGGCAGATGCGACAACCATATCCGTACAGATCATCGCAACCGGCGTAATCCCAAGCGAGAAGATTGTCGCACCTGCGACAAGGACATAAAGGCTGACGACGCTGCCCGGCCAGGACAGCATGCCAAAGCCGATTGCCGTCAGGATCAGGGCACCGGTCATGACCTGCCCGGGTTTAAAGCGCCCCATCAGAACGGGTGCCCCCATCGAGCCGACAATCCCGGCGACGGTGGCGGGCAGCATTGAAAGTCCGGCCTGAATGGGGGTAAGCCCGATGACCAGTTGCAAGGCTTGCGACAGGAATAGGAAATAGGCCATCCCGGCGAAGATCACGGCGGTCTGAATGACGATGGGAAGTGCGATGGTCTTCTGTTTAAGCAGATCAAGATCCAGCAGCGGATCGGCAAGCTTGCGCTGCCGACGGATGAAAATCCATGCGCCAAGCAGGCCAAAGACAAGTGCGGCCAGCGCATCACTGCCAAAGCCATAGGCGGCAATGACCTTGACCCCGTAAATGGTCGCCAGAACCGAGCCGAGCGACAAGGCCGCACTGAACAAGTCCAGCCGGCCAAAGCTTTCGGCCTTGTGTTCGGGCAGAAGGATCGGCGCAACAATCAGCAAAAGCACCATGACCGGCACATTGAGCAGGAAAACAGCCCCCCACCAGAAATAGCTGAGCACAAGCCCGCCCAGAAGCGGCCCGGCGGCAGTGCCGACCATAAAGGTCGTCATCCATGCGGCAATGGCAAAGGAACGTTCCTTGTCATTGTGGAACATGGACCGGATCAGCGACAGGGTAGAGGGCATCAATGTTGCCCCGGCAATACCCAGCACACCGCGCGCAAAGATCAGCATTTCGGGCGTATCGGAAAAGGCCGCCAGCACGGATGCCGCGCCAAAGCAGCCACCGCCGATCATCAGCAGTTTTCGCCGCCCGATCCGGTCGCCCAGCGTTCCCATGGTGATCAGCGATCCGGCGATGAAAAAGCCATAGATATCGACAATCCAGAGCAACTGGTCGCTTGTCGGGTTCAGGCTTGCGGTCAGATGGGGCACGGCAAGATGCAGGACCGTCATGTCCATGGCGATCAGAAGGCAGGGCAGGGTCAGAACCAGAAGGCCAATCCATTCGCGGCGGGTGGCCTTGTTATCGATGGCAGGTGACGTGGCAGGTGACGTGGCGGGTGACGCAAGGGGGGCATCGGGACGTGTCGGGGCGCTCATGTCTCGTGTTTCCTGTATTTCTTGTGGTGGCGCAGGCCGCAACAAATTGGGGCATCGCGGCGTTTATTCTGCGGTATTCATTCGGGGCGATGTTCCGATCTTAACCGTGGTTGAGGTCAAGACGGAAATCGGGGCAAAATCATTCCGAAGTGCAACAGACTTCCAGCTTGTCAAGCGCGCTGCTCCATCCTTCCTGATGGCCATCACGCGCGCGCTCGTCAAAGAACTGCGTGTGATGGAGGATCAGAATGGTGGCCGCCCCGTGATCCTCGGCCATAAAGGTCAGGGTCACGTGCGATTTGCGTTCGGGCATGGTGATCCATTGCCAACTGAATGACAGCTTTGCATCGGGTTCCACCGCGTCATAGGTGCCGCTGACATCGTGGATTTCACCCTCGGGGCCCGCTTCCTTGAACCGGATGCGAAAGGTACCGCCGGTCCGGGCGTCGATGCTGGCATCGATCATTTCGCATCCCGCAGGTCCCCACCATCTGGCGAGTTTTTCGGGTTCAATCCATGCGGCGTAAACCTTTGCCGGTGGGGCGGCAATCCGGCGCCGGATCGTCAGGCTCGGTTTTTGACTTATCGTTTCAGACATACGTCTTTTCCCTAGTCCGTTATTTCGTCTTTTCCCCGTTCGGGGATGGTGTCTTCTTCTTCAAGGAACGCGGCAAGCTGATCGAGTTTATGCGACCAGAAGCGCTGATAGCGGGCCAGCCATTCCATGGCGTGCTCCATCGGTTCGGCATTCAGGCGCACATTGACCGTACGTCCGGTCTTTTGCCGCGCAATCAGCCCGGCATCGGACAGAACATCCAGATGTTTCATCACCGCAGGCAATGAAACGTGAAACGGTCGCGCCAGTTCACTGACCGACAGGTTTTCTTCCGTCTCCAGCCGCGCCAGAAGCGCACGGCGGGTTGGATCGGCAAGGGCGGCAAAGATGTCGTTCAGTTCGGCTTCTTGATACTTAACCATAAGGTTAAGTATTGATCGAACCACACCGCCCTGTCAATCAAAAGTTGAAATCGGTTGTCGCCATGCCCTGCCACGCGGTCAGAAGGGCAACACCGATAAACAGCAAACCCGCCGCCCGTCCGATGAAAATCGTTGCCACCGGATTGCCGGTAATCAGGTTCCGGCTGGTCCCGGCCGCAAGGGCCAGCACGCCATAAACCGCAAGCTGTACGGCGGCCGTCATGCCCCCCATGACCAGCGCCTGTGACCAAAGCGGCCCGTAATGCGGGCGGATGAATTGCGGGTAGACCGCGAAAATGAACAGATATGCCTTGGGGTTCAGCATGCAGGTGATCATGTCCTGACGAAACGCGACCCAAAGCGACGCAGCCTTGGCCGCCCGGATGCGATCAACCGTGATGGCACTGCGCAAAAGCGTGATGCCGATCCAGACCATATAGGCCGCCCCGGCAAACAGCATGACATTCAAAAGCCAGGGCGCAATAGCCAGAAGGGCGCTGATGCCGATGGCACCCAGCAGTGTGTGATACACCCCGCCCAGCATGATCCCGGCGGTGGCCGACAACCCGGCACGTTTTCCCCCGGTCAGGGAATTGGCAATAACGAAGAACATATCCATGCCGGGCACAATGATGATGCCCGACAGCAGAACAAAGAACAGCCAGAGATTTTCAGCATATGTCATGGGGCGCTCGTAATTTATCCGCCGAACGACTTGATCGGCAGGGATAAACTAGCAGGGCGCTCCTGACAGGCTCATGTCAGGATGGTGGAGGGGGGTGTCAGGCGGCAACCGGTCGGGCGCGTTCGATACGTTCGCGACGATCCGGGATGTTCAGGGCTTCCCACAGGTCATTGCGGGTCTGGGTATTGATCCAGAATTCGGCACTGTTGCCAAATACACGCGCAAGGATCAATGCGGTATCGGCGGTAATCCGGCGACGGTTGTTGCACAGTTCGTTGACATGCTTGCGCGGGACGCCCATGGCTTCGGCCAGGGCGGTCTGGGTCAGTTCCATCGGCTCCATGAACTCGGCGACGAGCATTTCACCAACGCTTACGGGTTTTCTTGCTGTCATGCTCATGGGCAGATGCCTTGTTGATTGTTTACCCGGCTCACAGCTTTTTCCCCGGTAACCGGCTGGCCTGTCTGATCCAGTCGGTGAGTTGGGCTTCGTCAAGCTGATCATCCTCGTGGATATTGAGGTATCGTATACCTTCGACCTTGGAGGTGGCTGGCGGGACCGGGGTCAGGGACGTGCCCTGCATAAAGGTGATCTGGACGTATTTTTTGTAGCAATACATCGCCAGAATCCAGCCGTCTTCCTTGCCGTAAAGCGGCGTGTTCCATTTGACAGCCTTGCGGACAGTGGGAAAGGTTTGATCAACGAGGGTGTCAATGCGCCGCCCGATCGCGCCCG
>CAMPHD010000049.1 GCA_946885765.1 uncultured Thalassospira sp. | reverse complement strand
GAAGCCGTGGCTTGGCGGCAGATAGTGGCTGACCTTAAGCGTGATGTCGGCAGCGTGGGCCATGCCCGCACCCGCGAGTATTGTTGCCCCGGTCAGAAGCCCCAGCAGTGTGTTGCGAAGTTTCATCGGTTTCATGTTCCTCTCCCTGTTTTTTTAATCGTGCGTTTGATCGGGCGGGTGCCAAGGGCGCATCGGTCACTGATGGGTTTTCCGCGTCCTGATCATCGACATCTGATCTGTATGGAATGCTGTTTTTTCTTTGAATTGGAATTATGATATATATAATCAATTACGCAATATGAAATTTATGCAGGTAAATTTTGGCCAAAGCCCCATCGAAAAACATCCCGGTTGCGGATAGCGACATCGATATTTCGGACGCGGTTGATGCCGTTGATGCCGCCGATACGCGCAAGGGCATTCAGTCGGTCGAGGTCAGCGGCGTGATCATTGCCGCATTGTGCGATTTCAAATTCCCGGTGCCGTTAAAGGATCTGGCAGCGGCGGTGGATATGCCACCGGCCAAGGTTCACCGGTATCTGGCGAGCCTGGTGCGGATCGGTCTTGCCTGGCAGGATGATCAGACCGGGCTTTATGGCCTCGGCCCGATGGCGTTGCGGATGGGCATTTCGGCGATTGAACGCAATGACGTGGTGATGCGGGCCGGGCGGCTTTTGCGCAATCTGGCGATTGAATTGCGGTCGTCCGGGCATCTGGCGATCTGGGGCGAACGCGGGCCGGTCCTGATCCGGACCGAGCATGGCGGGCCGCCGATCATATCGACCATGGGGCTTGGCACGGTGATGCCGTTATTGCGGTCTGCCACCGGGCAGGCGTTTTTATCGACCATGCCGCGCGGGGCGATTGAGCATGTGATCCGGGCCGAACAGGATATCCTGCATTGGGATGATGCCACGGTGGATCGGCTGATTATCGAAACGCGCGAACGCGGTGCGGCGGTGATCGAGGGCGATATCGTGCCGGGATTATCGGCGATCAGTGCGCCGGTCTATAATCTGGACGGGGCGGTGGCGTGTTGCGTGACGCTGATGAACCCCAAGGCCAATTATTTTCAGTCGGGGCAAGCGGCCTTTGACGTGTTTTTACGCGCGATTGCCGATTTCACCCAAAGCTGGGGCGGGAAGCCGCGTGATGAGGCCGAGGACATTCAAACAGTAATTGTTAAAGATCGTTCAGCTTTGTCAGGAGGTCGGAAAGGCGTTTGAAATCCGCATCGCCCAGAAAATCGCGCACCTTTTTGTCATAGGCAATGCCCGCCTTGCACAGCGACTGAAAGGCCGATTGGCCCTGTGATGTCAGTTCAAGGCGATGAACGCGACGATCATTTTCGTTCTGAACGCGTCGGAGCCAGCGGCGTTGTTCGATGGAGAAAACGGCACGCGAGACCTTGGTTTTATGCAGCCCCGTATGGGTGACGATTTCGGTCGCGGTAAGCGCGCCATATTGCCCAAGGGTTGCCAGAACCCGCCATTCGGATCGCGTCATCCGGTATCGGTCGCGATAGATATCGCGGAAGCCAAGACTGACCTTTTCGCTGGCGTGATGCATCAGGAACGGCAGAAAGCGGTGCAGATCGAATTCGGATTTCTCGGATTTCATGGCTTCAAAAGGCTGTTTGATAGTTACAAAAATTACAGTTACGGATGTAACTATATCGAAGATTGGTAGGAAAAAGGCAATGACGGATCACAAGGTTACAACTGGAACCGCCGGAAATGCTGCAAACGGCGTTGCGAACGATCTGCGTTACATGCCCGGTTTTGGCAATGATTTTGAAACCGAAAGTCTGCCCGGCGCCTTGCCGCAGGGGCAGAACAGCCCGCAAAAATGCGCCTATGGCCTTTATGCCGAACAGCTTTCGGGGTCGCCCTTTACCGCGCCGCGCGGCACCAATGAACGGTCGTGGCTTTATCGCATGCGGCCAAGCGTTCGCCATAACGGGCGGTTCAAATCCTTTGCCCTTCCGGAATGGAAAACCGCCCCGTGCGTGAATGACCATAGCCTTGCGCTTGGTCAGTTGCGCTGGGACCCGGTGCCGATGCCAACCGAACCAACCGATTTCATTTCCGGTATGCGCACGATCACGACGGCGGGGGACGCCATGACCCAGACCGGCATGGCAAGCCACGTATATGTGTGCAACACCGATATGGTGGATGATTATTTTTTCAATGCGGATGGCGAATTGCTGGTGGTGCCCGAAAGCGGCACGCTTCGGATTTTTACCGAACTTGGCATCATGGATGTCGCGCCGCTTGAAATCGCATTGATCCCGCGTGGCATGATGTTCAAGGTTTCGATCCTGACACCGGGGATTGATGGCGGGGCGCGGGGTTATGTTTGCGAAAATTACGGGGCGAAATTCACCCTGCCGGAACGCGGACCGATTGGCGCCAACTGCCTTGCCAATCCGCGTGATTTCAAGACACCCGTGGCGGCCTATGAGGATAAGGAAAGCCCGTGCCGGATCCTGATCAAATGGTGCGGGCAGTTCCATGAAACCGGGATCGGGCATTCGCCGCTTGATGTGGTGGCGTGGCATGGCAATTACACGCCGTTCAAATATGATCTTCGGACATTTTCGCCGGTCGGTGCGATCCTGTTTGATCATCCCGATCCGTCGATCTTTACCGTTTTGACCGCCCCATCGGGCGAGGCCGGAACGGCAAATATCGATTTTGTCATCTTCCCGCCGCGCTGGATGGTGGCGGAACATACCTTCCGCCCGCCATGGTATCACCGCAATATCATGTCGGAATTCATGGGGCTGATTTGTGGGCAATATGATGCCAAGGAAAAGGGATTTGTTCCCGGTGGCATGAGCCTGCATAACATGATGCTGCCCCATGGCCCCGATGCGTTCGGGTTTGAAAAGGCATCGAACGGGGAGCTTGGCCCGCAGAAGCTGGAGGGCACCATGGCCTTCATGTTTGAAACCCGTTTTCCGCAGCAATTGACGAAATTTGCCGCCGAGCTTGAAACCCTTCAGGATGATTATCTTGATTGCTGGGACGGGCTGGAACGCAAATTTGATGGCACGCCCGAAGGTCGCCCGTAAACGGCGGCCGGTAAAAAGAACATCACAGGACTTAACGACAGGAATGCCGGAGGCATAAAAACCGATGAAACTCGCAACCCTTAAAAACGGCACCCGTGACGGCCAGCTTGTTCTGGTGACCAAAGACCTTGGCGAATATGTCGATGCCAGCGCGATTGCGCCGACAATGCAGGCAGCGCTTGATAACTGGGATAAAGTTGCACCGCGCCTGAAAGAACTGGCCGATGAGATTGCCGCCGGATCGACGATTGCCAAACGTTTCGCGCTTGATGAAACCAAGCTGCATTCGCCCCTGCCGCGTGCGTTTCAGTGGGCGGATGGGTCGGCCTATGTCAACCATGTCGAACTGGTGCGCAAGGCGCGCGGGGCGGAAATGCCCGAAACCTTCTGGACCGATCCGCTGATGTATCAGGGCGGTTCGGATAGCTTCCTTGGGCCGCGTGATGACATCCGCATGGCCGATCCGGCATGGGGCATTGATATGGAAGGCGAGATTGCGGTTGTGACCGGGGATGTGCCGATGGGCGCATCGATTGATCAGGCGCGCGATGCGATCCGTTTGATCATGCTGGTCAATGATGTGTCGTTGCGTGGCCTCATCCCCGGTGAGCTTGCCAAGGGGTTCGGGTTTTTCCAGTCCAAGCCGTCCTCGGCCTTTTCGCCGGTTGCGGTGACGCCCGATGAACTTGGCGATGCGTGGGATGGTGGCAAGGTTCACTTGCCGCTTTGCGTCGATCTGAACGGGAAACCGTTTGGGCGGGCCCATGCCGGGGTCGATATGACCTTTGATTTTGCCCAACTGATCGCGCATGCCGCCAAGACCCGCCCGCTTTGTGCAGGCACCATCATCGGGTCGGGTACGGTTTCCAACAAGCTTGATGGGGGTCCGGGCAAACCGGTGGCGCAGGGCGGCGCGGGGTATTCCTGCATTGCCGAAATCCGCATGATCGAAACCATTGAAAATGGCAAACCGGAAACACCGTTCATGCAGTTTGGCGACCGGGTGCGGATCGAGATGCTTGACGCCAGCGGCCAATCAATTTTTGGCGCGATTGACCAGAGCGTTGTGAAGTACGCACCATGAGTGACGTTATCCTGTATGATTATTGGCGGTCTTCGGCCAGCTATCGGGTCAGGATTGCGCTTTCGCTGATGGATATGGCGTATCAACCCGTTGCGGTTGATCTTCTGGCGGGGGCGCATAAATCGCCTGATTTCCGCAAGCGCAATCCGCAGGGGTTGGTGCCCGCCCTTGAGATTGACGGGCTTGTTCTGACCCAGTCACTCGCAATCATCGAATATCTGGATGAGACCCGCAGCCATGCGGGTTTCCTGCCGAAGGACGCGGTGGGGCGGCAGCGGGTGCGGGCGTTGTCACATGCCATTGCCATGGATATTCACCCGGTCTGTAATCTGGGTGTTGTCGGCAATATCATGAAGCAGGCCGAAGCCCACGGCGAGGACCCGGCGAAGGTGCGGCTGGCATGGATGGGGAAATATATCGGCGAGGGGCTTGAAGCGTTTGAACGGCTTCTGGACCATCCGGGCACGGGCAGCTTTTGCCACGGTGACCGGCCATCAATGGCCGATATCTGTCTGATCCCGCAGGTATATAATGCGCGGCGGTGGGAGGTTGATTTAAGCCACCTTCCGATGATCAACCAGATTGCCGAGCGGTGCCTTGCGATGGACGCGTTTGCACGCGCCCATCCCGATCTTGCAAAGCCGAAGGATTAAAGAACGCGGGCGTAAATCGCGCGGGCGTCGTCAAACGTGACCTCGCGCGGGTTATTGATCAGCAACCGTTCGACTTTCATCGCATCGGTCGCAAGCATATCAAGGTCGGTTTCTGCGACACCGACATCGCGCAGTTTTTGCGCAAACGGCATGCGCGCGACCATTGCTGCGATAAAGGCGATGAAGGCGTCGCAGGCCTCTGCATCGCTGGAGAAACGCTGGTCCGGCATGACGGCGCTGGCGAGTTCGCCGTAATGCTGCATTGCCGCATCGCGGTTGAATTTAAGGATTTCGGTCAGGACGAGGGCATTGGATAACCCGTGCGGCACGTGAAAATGCCCGCCCAGCGGATAGGCCAGCGCATGGACGGCTGCCACTGGGGCATTGGCAAAGGCCATTCCGGCCATCATTGATCCCTGCAACATTGCCTCGCGCGCGGCACGGCCGGGATTTGCCGAAACCGCGTCGTCGATATGGGCTGTCATCAGTTGCAATGCCCGGATGGCGAGGCTGTCGGACAGGGGATTTTTCTTGTGTTTTGTCGTATAGGCCTCGATCGCATGGACCATGGCATCGATGCCGGTGGCCGCCGTGATCGGGGCAGGCAACCCCATGGTCAGTTCCGCGTCAAGCAATGCAATATCGGGATAAAGCAGGGGGGAAACGACACCCTTCTTTTCCGATGTCGGCGTGGTGACGATGGAAATCGGGGTGACTTCGGACCCGGTGCCAGCCGTCGTCGGGACCTGTATCAGACGCAGGCGCGGGCCTGTTGCCAGACCGATACCGTAAATATCGGCAAGGTTTTGCGGTCTGCCGCATAGAAGTGCCACCAGTTTGGCGGTATCCATCGAACTGCCACCACCCAGCCCGATGACAATATCGGCACCAAATTCCTGGGCATGGCGGGCGGCGTCAAGGATGCTTTCCTCGGGCGGGTCGGCCTGCACACCGGTCCAGAGCAGATAATCGACCCCGGCCTGCCGGAGGGAGGCACAGGGGCCGGATGTCAGCCCGGCCTTTTCAAGGCCGGGGTCGCTTAGGACAAAGGCGCGTTTTGCGCCGGTTTCGGCACACAGTTTACCAAGTTCCTGTGCGCCGCCAAACCGGCAGATTGCACGCGGGGTGGTTTCGAAGATGAAATCGGACATCTGGGCCTTTCCCTAGCTTCCCTGACTGATCATTTATTTTGACAGCAAGGGTGCCGTGGATCCGGCCCGGCAGCAAGATGCTATTTCAGGCGGCCATGTCGGCAGGTCTGATCAATCTCGTCGCGATTGATGCCGATATCGCGCAGAACGGCGTTGGGGGATTGGCGCAGCCATGCGGCATCGCGCGCGATTTTGCGCTGTTTTGCAATATGGCGGATCGAAAGGACGAGCCAGCGCCAGACGACTGCGCCCAACGACGAATTTGTGGTCGGTGCAGCATGGGAGGCGGTGGCGACGAGGGAGTGTGTCGATACATGTGCTGGCATGATGCTGGCTCGCTAGTTTGCTTTGCTAATGAGGTTCGGAAATGCTTCCGAACACAATTGAAAGTTAGCCCGCATCAAACGACATCGGTGCGCAAAGATCGCAAAAGCGTGCGAAATTTCCGCAAATTTTGCGTAAAAACGATTTTTCTTATCGGCCCGGTTCGGTCATTGTTTGGGGCGTATTGACGACCATGCGTTTGGGGCAGGGGCATTTTGACTGAACTTGATAAATTCGACTATCGCCTGCTGGAACTGTTGCAGCAGAACAGTCGTCTGACCGGAACCGAATTATCGGCACAGGTGGGATTGTCATCGGCGGCGTGTCTTCGCCGGGTGCAGCGTTTGCGCGAAACCGGGGTGATCGAACGCGACGTTGCGATTGTGTCGCCCAAGGTATTTGGCAAACGGATGATGATCATTGTGTTGCTGACCATGGATCGTGACCGACCGGATCGATATATGCTGATGCGCGAGGAATTCGGCAAAATGCCTGAAGTCGTGCAATGCCATCATGTGACCGGGGCGCATGATTTCGTGCTACGCATTCAGGTCGCCGACATGGATGAATATAGCGCGTTCGTGGATCGGGTTTTTCATGAACCCTATATCAAGCGCTATGAAAGCCTGGCCGTTCTGGGGTCGCTTAAATAAAAACGGCGGGCATCAAAGCCCGCCGTTCGCATTTTGGATCATCAGGATTATGGCTTAGGCGAAATCAAGCGCACGGTCGCCATTGGCATCCTTGATACGGGTCGGAAGACCCATGCCGTTCAGAAGGTTCAGGAACGGTTTGGATGGCAGTTCTTCGACATTGGCCATCTTTTTCACATCCCATTCGCCGGTGGCGATCAGCATGGCGGCTGCGACCGGCGGAACACCAGCGGTATAGGAAATGCCCTGGCTTCCGACTTCCTCGTACGCGTCCTTGTGGTCCGCGACGTTATAGATCAGGACTTCGGTTTCCTTGCCATCCTTGCTGCCCTTGACCAGATCACCGATGCAGGTTTTGCCGGTATAGTCGGGTGCGAGCGAGCTTGGGTCCGGCAGGCAGGCCTTGACGACCTTGAGCGGAATAACTTCAAGACCCTCGGCCGTCGTCACCGGTTTTTCCGACAGCAGGCCGATATTGTTCAGCACCGTGAAGACATTGACGTAATGATCGCCAAAGCCCATCCAGAAACGGACATTGGGCACGTCAAGGTTCTGTGACAGGGAATGGACCTCGTCATGGCCGGTCATGAAGGTATGGCTTTCACCGACAACCGGCATATCCCAGATTTTCTTGACCTCGAACATTTTGTTTTCCTGCCAGGCGTTGTTCTGCCAGGAATAAACCGTGCCGGTAAATTCGCGGAAATTGATTTCCGGGTCGAAGTTGGTGGCAAAATATTTGCCGTGGCTGCCGGCATTGATGTCGATGATGTCAATCGAGTCAATTTTATCGAAGTAATCCTCGACCGCGAGTTTGGCATAGGCATTGACCACGCCCGGATCAAACCCGATGCCCAGAATCGCGGTGATACCAGCCTTTTCGCATTCTTCACGGCGTTTCCACTCGTAATTTGCGTACCATGGCGGGGTTTCGCAGATCTTGTCCTGTTCTTCGTGGATGGCGGTATCGAGATAGGCAACGCCCGCCTTGATGCAGGCCGACATGACCGGCATGTTGATGAAGGCGGAACCGACATTGATGACGATTTCGCAGCCGGTTTTCTTGATCAATGCGACGGTGGCATCGATATCGGTTGCGTCAAGCGCATGACCTTCGAGCGTGCCTGCATTCTTCAGGTTTTTCTTTTCATGAATGCTGTCGATGATTTTCTGGCATTTTTCCGCAGTACGCGACGCAATATGGATATCGCCAAGCACATCATTATGCTGTGCACATTTGTGCGCGACCACCTGTGCGACGCCACCTGCGCCGATAATCAGAACATTCTTCTTCATTTCGGGCCAAAAACTCCCTTTTTACGAATAGATGAAACCCAAAGCGCCTTTTTACGAAAGGCTCGAAACATAATCATCGAAGGTGAACTCACGTACAACGCGTTCGCTGCCGTCGAGTTCCTTGATCACGATGGACGGCATGCCGACACCGTTGAACCAGTTCTTTTTGACCATGGTGTAACCGGCGGCATCCTGTACCGAGATACGGTCGCCGACCTTGATCTCGTTTTCGAAATTGAATTCGCCAAAAACGTCACCGGCAAGGCAGGACTTGCCGCAGATCATATAGGCATGATCGCCCGTGTTCGGCTCAATCTTGGCGGTTTCGCGATAGATCAGAAGATCGAGCATGTGGGCTTCGATGGAGCTATCGACAATCGCAAGGTTCTTGCCGTTAAACAGCGTATCAAGCACGGTGACTTCGAGCGTCGTGCTTTTGGTGATCGATGCCTCGCCCGGTTCGAGATACACCTGAACGCCATATTTTTGCGAAAATGCCTTAAGCCGGGCGCAGAATTTATCGAGCGGGTAATTGTCCCCGGTGAAGTGAATGCCGCCGCCGAGGCTTACCCATTCAACGCGCGAGAGAAGGGTGCCAAATTTGGTTTCGATATCGCCCAGCATTTTGTCGAACAGATCGAAATCGGCGTTTTCGCAGTTATTGTGGATCATGAAGCCGGAAATGCGGTCCATGACGGCCTCGACCTTGGTGACGTCCCATTCGCCCAGACGTGAATACGGGCGGGCCGGATCGGCCAGATCGAAGCTGGAGCTTGAAACCTGCGGGTTCAGGCGAAGACCGCGCACGATGCCGGACGCAGCATCGGCAAAACGGTTAAGCTGGCTGATTGAATTGAAGATGATCTTGTCGGCGTTTTCGATGACTTCGTCGATTTCGGAATCGGCATAGGCCACGCTATAGGCATGGGTTTCCTTGCCGAATTTCTTGCGGCCCAGTTTGACTTCGTGCAGCGACGAGGACGTCGTGCCATCCATATAGTCCGACATGAAATCGAAGACCGACCAGGTCGCAAAGCATTTCAATGCCAGCAACGCCTTTGCGCCGGAATGTTCGCGCACATAGGCGATCTTTTCCATGTTGCGCAGCAGTTTCGATTTATCGATCAGATAATAAGGCGTATGCGGCATCGTATTCTGGTTCCTCGACCGAAGGCCCTGTTTTCAGGGACCGAAAAGACAATACGGAAAACGTCCGTCGACCGGCAAACATTCCCCGCAAGGTTCGGCATTCAAGCCCGGTTTGCGCCAACGAATTTCATACCATCGATGCGAAGGCATTTTGGGCCTGTATCGCATGCGCCGCGACCCAATAGCAGCGGGGCGCATACGGGTCAACAGTGTGACCACATTGTCTGATCGCGTGGCCTTTAAATTACCGGGGCCTTTGGGCCTTTTGATGCAGGATTTGCAAGGGTAACAGTTTGATTCCATAGGGAAACAGGCGGCGATCAGATGCAGGTTTCCGTTTCGTGAAACTTGGGTCTGCCCGGCGGGGCTTTGCGCAAGCCGGATTTCCAACAATATCACCAAATCACGGATTTTGCATGGTGGCGGGGCAAAAAGCCCGTGATGGCATCTGCGCTATTGCTTTTTTGTACCGAATGGATAATTGTTTACCGATTGGTACAATAAAACTGATGGAGCCGACGATGAGTGAGCTACGCCAACCCTTGCCGCCCTTTACGCGGGAAACCGCAATCCAGAAAGTCCGCATGGCCGAAGATGGCTGGAACAGTCGCGATCCGGCGCGGGTGTCGCTGGCCTATACGCCTGATACGATCTGGCGGAACCGTGCGGAATTTGCCAATGGTCGTGACGAGGTCATTGCCTTTCTGACCCGCAAATGGAACAAGGAACTGGAATATCGATTGATCAAAGAGTTGTGGGCGCATGACGGCAACCGGATCGCGGTGCGTTTTGCCTATGAATATCGTGATGATTCCGGGAACTGGTATCGGGCCTATGGCAACGAGAATTGGGAATTTGCCGAGAATGGCCAGATGCATCGCCGGTTTGCCTGCATCAACGATATGCCGATCCGCGAAGAAGACCGCAAATTCTTCTGGGATCGTTCGGGGCCGCGCCCGGCCGATCATCCGGGCCTGTCCGATCTGGGATTATAAGTAAGCCATGCCAAAGATTATCGCGGAGCGTTCCGATGTTATTCCCGTCCTTGCGGAGATTTTCCGCGAGTATGGCTATGAAGGGGCGAGCCTTTCACTGATTGCCAGCCGGACGGGTCTGGGAAAGGGCAGCCTTTATCATTTCTTTCCCGGTGGCAAAGAGCAGATGGCATCCGAAGTGCTTCGCGAGATTGATGGCTGGTTCGAGGATGCGGTTTACAAGCCGCTGCGTGACGGGGATGACCCACGGGCGGCGATTTTGGAAATGTGCGGTTCGGTCGCGACATATTTCTGGTCGGGAAAGCGGGTATGCCTGATCGGGGCGTTTGCACTTGATAATGTGCGTGACCGTTTTTCAGACGCAATCCGTGATTATTTTGCGGTCTGGCAGCGGTCGTTGCAGCAGGCGCTTGTGCGGATCGGGCATGATGCGGACCGGGCATCGGACATTGCCGAAGATGCGATTTTATCGATCCAGGGGGCGCTTGTTTTATCGCGCGCGCTTGGCGATACGGCGGTATTTGAACGCGCCATGGTGCGGGTTGAAGCCGGGTTGCTTGCCGGACCAGATCAGGGACGTTGACGCACGGCGTCGTCGGGGATTAAGCGATGCCATTTCGTGACGAAAAATGATCAATTGCCAGTTGTCTGGCACTTGATCATTGGGATCGGATGATTAAGTTTTATAATGATTTAAATCACCCAAGCGACAAATGAGGAGGCGTCGATGCCTGCACCCGTCAGTGTCGATCACTTGGCCTTTCCGACCCGCGATCTTGCGGCGACGGATGATTTTTATTCCCGTGTTCTGAAGGCGCGGCTGGTCCATGCCGAAAGCGGTTACAGCCCGTCATGGAAAAGCGATTTTCTGCTGATTACCTTTGCGTTGACCGATGGAACGCGGCTGTCATTCTTTGACTGGCCAGCCGATACCGGGCCGTATCCCGATGATCCCGAGTTGCCAAATGACGTGTTTCATATCGGGCTTCGGTGCGATACGCCGCGTGATGTGATTGCCTGGCAGAACCATTTGTTCCAGCACAAGGTGGTTTATCATAACGAGGATGATGGCCAATCGCGCCGGTTGTTCATTCGCGATCCGAACGGCATCCGGTTTGAAATCTTTGCCGCCGATCAGCCGAAATACAGCGATGATCACGAAGGTCGGGCACGTTCGGTTTATGAAGAATGGCAGAAGATCGCCAATCGCTGATCAGGTTTTGGGATCGGGCTTTAGGTCAGGTCGGGCAGGGGCCGGTGCTTTGGCGGATGATCAGTTCGGTCGGTACAATGACCGGGTTTTTCGCAGGTTCGGCGATGGCGCCGGTTTTATCAAGCCGGGCGAGCAGCAGCGAAATCGCCTGTTCACCAAGGCGGCGGCGTGGTTGGCGCACGGTGGTTAAGGGCGGGTCGTAATTGGCCGCCAGATGAATATCATCAAAACCAACCACGGATACATCGTGGGGCACGCGAAGGCCGAGTTCCTTGGCCGCGACAATGACGCCGATTGCCATACCGTCCGATGAACAGAAAAATGCCGTCGGGCGGTTTTTGCTGTCTTTAAGCAGGGCGCGCGCCGCCGAAATACCCGATTCAATCGAAAAATCGCCACTATAGATCAGGGACGGGTTTCCTTCGATGCCGGTGCTGGTCAGGGCGCGGCGATATCCGGCGACGCGGTCGGTCGTCAGGATGTTGCTGGCGGGGCCTGCGATATGGGCGATCCGTTTATGGCCAAGATCCAGCAGGTGTCTTGTGGCGCTAAACGCGGCCATTTCATTGTCGATAATAACTGTTGGCAGATTGCAGCCCGGAATGCGTTCGCAGGCAATGACCACAGGCGGGATGATCCCGCGCGGTGTATTGGCAAGCGGTGCGGGAAGACGCCCGTTTAGCAGGATCATCGCATCGGCCTGATTGCTGCGCAGGTAGGCGGCATAGGTGGCTTCGCGTTCGGGTTCGTTCTGGGTATCGCCGATCAGGACGTTGTAGCCCGCCTTGCTTGCCCCCTGTTCGATTCCCGACAGAATTTCCGAAAAGAAGGGGTTTCCGATGTCGGGGACCAGCAAAAGGATCATGCCAGACCGGTTCAGGCGGAGGTTTCGGGCCATGACATTGGCGGTATAACCGGTCGCGGCGATGGCGGTTTGCACCTTTTCGCGCGTGCTTTCGGAAACCACATGGGGTTTGTGCAAGGCACGGCTGACGGTGGCAATGGATACCCCGGCATGTTCGGCAACATCTTCAATCGTCGCGATTTTTTCGATCATTCTTCTTCCTACTCTGCCACTCGCAAGCTGTCCAGCGGCATTGATGGCCCCCTCAGGACGTTAATAGCCGATGTGATTTTCATCACGATATTGAAAATGTAAAGGTTTACATAATTAATGAAAACGTTTACACAAGGGGTAATCAAAAGTTGATCGCATCAATGCGACGCTAGGGAGGTTACATTCATGACGGATGCGGCTGTTCATGCCGTTAATCCCGGTATCGGGGGCGAAGTACGTCTTTCCGGCCGGAAGATTTGCAAATCATTTGGCCCGGCCCAGGTGCTTTTTGATGTGTCCATTGATCTGCATGCAGGCGAAGTCCATGCCCTTCTGGGTGAAAATGGTGCCGGCAAATCGACACTGGTCAAAATCCTGTCGGGCTATCACGAACCGACCGAGGGCGAGCTTGTTCTTGATGGCAAATCCATCAGCTTTGCCGATAGCGAGGCGGGTGAAGGGCACGGGGTTATCCTGATCCATCAGGAGCTTAACCTTGCCGAACAGCTGACCGTTGAAGAAAACATTTTCCTTGGTCGTGAAATCAAACGGGGCTGGTTCCTTGATAAAACCGCGATGCGGGCCGAAGCCAAAAAGCTTCTGGAACAGCTTCAATGCAATGTCGATCCGCGCACCCGCATTCGCGATCTTGCGGTTTCTGATCGCCAGATGGTCGAAATTGCCAAGGCGCTGAGCAAAAAGGCCGATATCCT
>CAMPHD010000048.1 GCA_946885765.1 uncultured Thalassospira sp. | reverse complement strand
CAGGTCATCAATCAGGCATTGGCAAAACGTCCGGGTGTTCCGTTGCCGCTGATTGCCGAAACCGGTGGCCAGAATGCGATGATTGTCGATTCAACCGCATTGCCGGAACAGGTTGTGCAGGATGCAATTATATCGGGCTTCCAGTCCGCCGGGCAGCGTTGCTCGGCCCTGCGCGTTCTGTTTGTTCAGGAAGACATCGCCGACAAACTTTGCCACATGCTGGTCGGGGCAATGAAGGAACTGCGTGTCGGCGATCCGAAATTCCTTGATATCGATGTCGGACCTGTGATCGACGAGAAATCACGCAAAACCCTTGTCGCGCATGCTGAACGCATGACTAAAGAAGCCAAGCTGCTTCATGCCTGTGACATCCTGCCGGAATGCAAGGACGGAACGTTCTTTGCCCCGCATTGCTTCGAAATTCCATCGATTGATGTTCTGGAACGCGAAGTGTTTGGCCCGGTTGTTCATGTGGTGCGTTACAAGGCGCGCGATCTGGATAAGGTTCTCGATCAGATCAATGCGTCTGGTTATGGCCTGACGATGGGCATCCATTCGCGTATCGACAGCACCGTGCGCCAGATTTCGCAAAAGCTGCGTGTTGGTAACTGCTATGTGAACCGTAACATGATCGGTGCGGTGGTTGGTGTGCAGCCGTTCGGCGGTCAGGGTAAATCTGGTACCGGCCCGAAAGCAGGCGGCCCACACTATGTCGAACGTTTTGCCAAACCCGCGACCGAAGCCGGGAAAAAGGTCGCAGGCAGTGCTGCAATTGTGGATGATCGTTCGCCAATCGTGATCAAGGCTTCGCTGGCCGATGACGAATATCGTGCTCTGCAGGCAGCACAGGTCAAATGGCAGGCGACAGATGGCAATGAACGCGTCCGTATTCTGGAAAATATTGCGACCAAACTGACCGGATCGTCGAAAAGCGATCTGTCGACAAATGCCGACCTGATCGCAAACTTTGCCGCGATTTCGGAAAATGGCTTTGTTGCGCCGACCCGGATGCCCGGGCCGACCGGTGAAACCAATGATCTTTATATGCTCGGGCGGGGTGTTTATCTGGTGCAGGTGGAAAAGGATGCCGAAGCGGCACGTGTCATCCGGCATATTGCAGCAGCCCTTGCTGCTGGCAATGCGGTGATTGTTGCCGGGGATCAGAAATGGCTGACTGAATTTGCCAGCCTCGCGACTGATGCCGGATTGCCGGAAGGATTGATAAGAGTGGTTACATCAAGGGTCGGTATTGCCGTGATGTATGACGGCGATGTGGCCGGTGTTTCCTGTGTGGCGCCGCTTGATCGCGTTACGGCCTTCAAACAGCTTCTGGCAAAGCGTGACGGTGCAATCCTGTCGCTGGTTTCCGATAGCGGAGCTGACGATGACGGGGCGCTGCCTGATGAGGCATTCCTGCATCGCTTTGCGACCGAGAAAACAGTCACCATCAATACGACGGCTGCGGGTGGTAACGCATCGCTGATGTCTATGGAAGAAAATTGATCCGGTTTATCAAAACCGGATCATCAGGCGTCCGGTAAGCCGGATGATGAGCCAGCGGATTGCCATATCCGCCACTTGCGACCGGGGTGAATAACCCCGGTCTTTTTTCTTTTCTGGCTGGGGTGTGAATTACTTCTGGGGTGAAACAGGCTGATGCAATCGTGCTCGGGCTTTTTTTTGTCATAATCGCCTGCGACAAGATGTGCCGGAACCACTGGCAGTTCAGGGCGTTAAAGCTTTATTGCGATCTGCTGTATTAGTGATTCAACAGAATTGGAATATGCCGACAACCGGCATGAGAAGGAGCTCAAAGATGATCATGATTTCCCGAGGCTGGCGCAACGCGCTCAAGGCTGTTTCGGTATGTGCCTTGCTGGCGACACCGCTTGCGGCCTGTGGACCGTTACAGATGCCGCTGGAAGACCGGACGGGGAATGACCAGTGGCTGGATACCCAGATCAAGTCAGGCATCCTTGGCGAATTCTCTAAGGTCGATCATACCTATCTTATCGATGTGAATGTCGATATCTGGAAACAGCAGGTGATGGTCACCGGCATGGTCGATTCCAAAGGCAAATATTTTGATGTGATGTCGCTGGTCAAACAGGATAGCCGCATCAAGACTGTCTATGACCATCTTGAAGTCGCCGATGCGGCAACCATCGAGGCATACCACAAGGCCGAAGACGAGTATGGCAAAAATGCCGTACCGGCGGATTCGGCAACCCAGACAGGTTCAGACGTTTGGATCGAAAGTCAGATCAAGGCGTTGTTATTGGCGGAAAAAGGTGTGAGTTCGGTGAACTACCGTTGGCAGTCCGTGAACAATATCGTCTACATCATGGGTGATGCCCAAAGCGGTGAGGAGCTCGACAAGGTGTTGTCGATCGTTCGCCGCATCAAGGGGGTCAAACGCGTAGTGAGTCACATCGCCACCGTCTGATCACCTTGTGATTAAATGACTTTTTCGAAATCCCGCACAAATCTGCCGGTTTGTGCGGGATTTTTTTCAAGCTCTGCTGCAAAAGTGTTTGAAAACTATTCGCATGTAGATTACAGGTGTGTTGCTGTCATTAATAACTGATTGCAATTACGCTGATGTATGTTTGCATTTGTAACGCAATAAAAGAACGCGATGTTCGTCGTGCCGCCGAAGAAGGTGGTGCAACGCGTCCTGCGGACGTGTTCCGTTTTCATGGCTGCGCCCCGCAATGCGGGAAATGCGCCTGCCATATGCGTGCGGAATTGCTTCAGGCGAAAACATGTGGCAATTGCGATTGCGGTGATGCTGCCGCTGTCACCGCAAATGCCGCACCGATTGCTGCCGAATAGGCAGGCACCGCAATTTCATCAGTCTGATAAAAGCCTCCTAAATGGGGGCTTTTTTGTTTTGCGGTGATGGAACTATTCGCGGGGCCGTGATGTTGTTTTCTAAGAAGTAGCGCTCACAGCCCTCACCCGAACGTTACTTCGGTTGGCTTGTTGTTTTAGTGGCGTGATCAGGATGCAGGCCAACTTGTTAAAATAGTCGTCAAGCGGTCATGATCTGCGCTTGCACCGACTGTTTATGCTGCCCGTTTGGCCATTTGCATGTGCTGGCCAATGCAAAATTCTTCGGGCCGCGAACTTATTGATCCGTCTGATCCCAAGCCCCGGCGCAACATTGCATGTCCTACCTTTGCCCCGATGTCGCGCCGGATACCTGAAAAGCCGGATTTTGTTTCGGCTTTTCTTTTTCTTTGAGCAAAGCGCGCAAAAAAGAACCCTCGCCCGAGAGGGAGAGGGTCAAGAGCTTCGGTTCAGGGAGGAAACTCTGAGGGAGGCTCCGAAGCTATTCGACAAAGCTGTTGATGCGTTCGCTTAGTTCCGCGTTCTGAAGGGCTGCCTGAGTGATTTCGTTATATTCCTTGATCGACAATCCTTCATCCCTAATGGCTTGAACCATCTCGGCACTGGCCTGCTGACGGATTTTCTGAACCTCAGCGGGGTCGGCGCTTTTCTGGGCGCGTTTTTGCCATTTGACGTTCAGATCGCGTACCTCCACAGCAGCCGCAGCATAATCTTCCAGTTGTGTATCGCTGTAACTGGTTGCCGGTGCCGTCTGTTCGCTCTGCTGCGGCTGTGTGCTTTGGGCCTGGGCTGCCGAAATTCCGATCACGGGGCTGGCTGTCCACAAGGCAAATGCGACAGAGGCCAGTAATTTGCGCTTCATGGGAATACCTCTTTGCCGGTTCATGCATTTCGATGTCGGGCTTGATGCCGACCTTCATCTGACGGACATCGCGTGAAGGCAAATGGTTCCATAAAAAATGCATTTTTCCGGAACTTAATGTCGCAACAGGCTGTTGTTGAGGCGTCATGACAAAAGCAACCGATGCAACCGATATCAAATGGCGTATTTCGCGCGAAATACCACATTTGCGCAGGTTTGCGCGGTCTCTGGTCTCTGACCGGGATCGCGCGGATGATCTTGTGCAGGACTGTCTGGAACGGGCAATTCGCAAACACCATCTTTGGCGCCGAACGGGTTCCGTTCGCAGCTGGCTGTTTAAAATACTGTATAATGTGTTCGTAAATCAGTACCGCAAAAAGGTGGCCGAGGTACCGATGGATGACGCGGTGCCGGAACTCTCCGTACCTGCGCGTCAGGAGAAAAGAATGGTCTGCATGGATATCGGACAGGCCCTGGAGAAACTGCCGCCCAATCAGAAAGCCGTCATACTTTTGGTCGCTCTTGAAGGCGTTACTTATGATGAGGCGGCGGAAATACTTGATATTTCAGTTGGTACCGTCCGATCCAGATTGTCCCGCGGCCGTGACCGCCTGCGCAGTTCTTATTCAGGGACAACAAATGTCCAGCTCAGGAGGGTGAAATGATCAAGCCACATGAGCCAGTAAGCGAAATAGATCTTCTTGCCTATGCTGACGGTACTTTGGATAGCGATCCCGTGCGGCGTGCCGAAGTCGAGGAATATCTGAAAAGCCATCCGGACAAGGCAGAACGCATTATCGCATTCATGCATCAAGATGATGACATCCATCGTCTTTACGATCCGGTACTTGATGAACCGGTTCCGGAAAGGTTGCGCAACGTTCTTGAACCGCCGCAGCCGAATCGCTATGCGCAGGTTCTTGTGCGAACCGGGTTCGCTGCCAGTATCCTGATTGCGGCGTCGGGGGGCTGGTATCTTGGCCGCACCGTCCCGTCAGGCCAGTTGCAGCAACGAGACAGTATCGCTCAAAGCGCACTCAATGGTTATCGTAGTGGTATGGTCGACAGTCTGCCGTCACAGCCAACGGTATCAACCGTTCAGTCGGTAGAACCTGAATGGTCAAATACCATGTCGTCCATAGCGGGCCACATCGCATTGCAAATGCGGGTGCCGGATCTTTCAGCACAGGGATATCGATTACAGGAAAATCGTGAAATCCACACAGACGGCGGAAATGCCATGCAAATCGGTTATGTCGACGACACGGGTAACAAGCTTGTCCTGCTGCTTCAACCGCGCTGGAACACTGGCATACATGATCTTCAAGTGGATGAGCAGGATGGTTTTTCCGTTGCGACCTGGGCCGACGGGCCGATTACATTCGGTCTGGCTTCCGGTATCGAGCCGGGGCAGGCATATGAACTGGCCTCGTTTATCCGAACAGCAACGCGGTCTATCGAATTTTCCGATCCTGCGAGTATGCCAAGTATACAGGCACCACGACAGGTTTCCGAGCCAGAAGTCGCACAAAGCGAAGCTGTTCCCGGTTCCGAAATGTCAGGCGGTGTGATTGAAGCACCTGTATTTCGTCAAAACTGACGTGGTTCAGGCATTGCGTCATTGCTACCCGCTTGGTAGGTCAAGCGGGTAGCGCGATAATCAGGATTTCCCGAAACGTTCTTCGGCTAGGCGGTCTGCCACAAATCCGGTCGAAAGGTTCTGCTGGTCTGCGCGTTCAAAGATTTCGCGCACAGTGGCGGCGATATCTTCGATATGCTTGTTGCTTTCGGCTACTGACTTGCCTTCGCGGCAATAGTAAACTTCAACCACGCCCCCGGCATTGATCACATAATCCGGTGCATAAAGAATGCCTGCCTCGCGCAGCATCTCGCCGTGGCGGTCTGCTTCAAGCTGATTGTTGGCAGCCCCGGCGATGATGCGGGCGCGGATTTTATCAATGCTGCGATCATTGACGACCCCGCCCAGAGCACAGGGGGCCAGAACATCCGCATCGGCATAAAGGATTTCGTCAACGGAAACGGCGGTGGCACCGAACTCGTCAACGGCCCTGTTGACGTTGTCTGTATTCAGATCGGACACGACCAGACGCGCACCGGCAGCATGCAGCATCCGGCAAAGGTGATATCCGACATTACCAAGCCCCTGAACCGCAACGCGCAGACCCGCCAGATCTTCATGGCCGTTTTTGAACCGGACTGCTTCCTTCAGGCCGATGAACACGCCATAGGCGGTAAAGGGTGACGGATCACCGGTTCGCGCTGGGTCTTTGCCGTCATTGATACCGCCGACATGTTTGGTCTGACTTGCGATCTGTTTCATGTCCGCCGGGCTGGTGCCGACATCTTCGGCGACGATGTATCGCCCACCGATCTGTTCCACGGCCCGGCCCATGGCACGAAACAGTTCCGGGGTCTTTTGGCTGCGGGGGTCACCGATGATGACCGACTTGCCGCCGCCAAGCGGCAGATTGGCAAGGGCTGACTTATAGGTCATGCCACGTGACAGTCGCAGTACATCGTGAATGGCTTCCTGTTCCGATGCATATGGCCACATGCGGCATCCGCCCAGCGAGGGGCCAAGATTGGTATTGTGCACGGCAATAATGGTTTTCAAACCGGTGTCGGGATCACTGGCAAAAACAACCTGTTCATGGCCGTCAAATGCGGGATCGGAAAAAACGTTCATCCTGGTGTCGCCTCCTGGCGCAAGCTCGTTATTCTGCAAGGGTGGGTCCCTTGGTTATCCCTTTATGTTTGATGCCTTGGCCTTTTGATCAATTTCAAAATCGCGTCTGGGTTAAAAAAGACCGTTTCAATAAAGCGGGCAACAAAAGATGGAATTTTGTAATCGTGGGGGCGATACTTTGAAATAATCTTTCGCGTACTGAAATACGGATTTAAGGGGCGATGGCCATTTTATGTATTGGCTGTTCCGCGTCGCATGCCTTTTATCCATGTAAATGGACATACGAAAAACCTGTATTCTTGATATAAAGACACCCCGAAATCTGCAAAATCGCACTGCCGCAAAAATCGTGCTGCATCGCAGAATTGCGCCGTTTTAGCCCCTGCCATGCAAAACCGGCACACTTCATTCCGGACCAATTCAATTAAATATGTAATCCAGCCGGACGATTTACGGCTCGTTAAGCCACTTGTTCCACACTCGTGGTTGGGTATTTCATTTTTATGAAATTCCCGGTTCAGGACAAAGCGGCGTCTGGGCGGACGTCGCAGGCAAAAGTAAGGAGACCAGGCGGACATGTCTGCTTTTACAGACCCACGCCAGACCGTATTTCAGGTTGAACTGCACAATCAGGCCGTTCGCGAATGCGTCAAGGAAAATCGTTCCCACGAGGTTTTTGATGATCGCTGGGCGGATGTGCAGACCCACGAAGTTGCTGCCAAGGATGAATACAAGGCACTTGCCATGATCGAAAACGCCTATCCGTCCTGCGACGGTTTTGTTGTCGATCACGTCAAACGCCGTGACTAACCGGCACAACGGGATTTCCGGCCAGCGGCCAAAACAACAAGGGCGGGTAAAAAACCGCCCTTGTTGTTTGATACGATGAAGCCAGGATCTTATCTGGCAAGTGCCCGATCAAGGAAATCAAGCCGGTCCTGTCCCCAGAACATCTCGCCATTGGCAAAATATGTCGGAACGCCAAAGATATTGTCGGCCTTTGCTGCCTCGCAATTTGCGTCATAGATATTGGCGACGGACGGATAATCGGCATGCTCAAGATATTCGCCTGACAAACCGTTCCCGGTCAGGGCTTCGCGAACGACCTGTGGTTCGGCAATATTGCGACCCCTAAGCCAGATATCCCCCATCAGCGTTTCAATCAGCCCTGCAGGGTCTTTGCCTTCGTCCTGAACCGCAATAATGGTGCGGGCCGCCAATGTTTCATCCACCGGAAACGAGGCGGGCTGCAAATTGATCGGAATATTCAGAAAGTCAGCCCAGCGCTTCATTTCGACCATGCGATATTCCTGACGCGGTTTTGGACGTTGTGCCAGGGGAACACCGCCGCCGTGTTGCCAGACATCCGCTGCCCGGCAGGGCTTGTGGATGATGGGCGTGTTATGTTTGCGCGCGATCTCGACAACGCGACGAAAACCGAAAAACGACCAGGGCGACTGAACAAAGAAATAATGGATGATCGGCGTAGACATTCAAAGCCTCCGGGGGCTGCAAATCCGCAGCACATTGTTTTGCAATGAAGCAAGAGTGCCCGATCTGTTCTGTCACCGTCAAATGGTCAGACGGTACATCCCGGATTTGTGATGAAGCTGCGGATTAATAATCCAGCCACCAGCTATATTCACCCAATCCGCCCAGAACAACTCCATCAAATCCGAGTTTCATGATGCCGCCGAGATAGCTGTTCTCGCTGCCAAACAGGATATTCTGCCAGGCTGGTGACCAGTAATAGACATGGTGTTCCTGTCCCCAGCGCGCATCAAGATTGCCTTCTCCGATGAAATCCGGGCTGCCTGCGCGCCAGCTATTCTGCCAGTAATAGCGATAGGTTTCCGCCGTTCCGATATTGAGATAGGCCAGAATGGTGCGCGGCGTGCCGACCTTCTTGTAGCGCAGCCGTTTCATGTCCTCGTAAGTTAGCGGGATTGTGCCGCGATGGAACGGGTCAATGATCAATACATCGTAATTGGTATCAATCAGCGCGTTGATAAAGGCCTCTTTGGTGCCATAGGGCGAGCTGTCCAGAACAATCCCGTAATTCTTCGCATCGCGAATATTGTCAATAACATGCGGATTGGCACCGATTGGCGTACGCGGCACCTTTGCCAATGTTGAAAGCTGCTTATCAGGCGGTGGGGCTGCGTAATAAAGGGCATCCAGACCGCTTAGCTTTTGGCGCGCCGCCTGTTGTGCATCGCTCTTATCGGTATAGTCGAGCGTAAAATATTCAAGCCCTGCCGACTTCAGACGTTCCAGATAGCCAAGGATATATTTGGTTTCCTCGCTGTCGGTGGGTTCACCATAATTGTCGTAACCATAAAACGGTGCCTCGATCATGATACCGTCAAGCGCACGCAAATAGTTGCGCGCCGGTTCGGCAGTACCGCGCGATGCAAACAATGTGGTTTCGAGATATTCCGTCAGCTCCAGTCCATTTAACGCAATGATTGAAAAGTCACTGCGATAGGATTTTGCCCATCGGCTGAGCTTGATGACGAAATTGCGCATTTCATCGGCGAACTGAACATCCGGCTTTTCGGTTCCGGTAGCTTCATTTCGATTGCCGGGTGCGCTTAGGCTATTCGGGGCAGGTACAAAAGGTTCAAGCTGCTGGGCACTGGCGTTGTTTGCAATCGGCATGGCACTGGAAAACAGGACGCTAAAGGTCGCAAGGACGAATTTCCACCGAGAGCCGAACAATAATCTTTCGGGTTCTTTGGAACAACCATCCTTGATCGGATGCCACACTTTTCGCCAGCCTGCTTCTGCCATTATGACCTTGCCTTTACCTGCTGCCGTGACAGGATGCCCTCGACATGGTCTGCTATTGCAAGGCATGCCGTCAATCCCGGCGATTCAATGCCATAGAGTATTACCAAGCCATCAATGCCGTGTTTATCGCGATCAGAAATCAGAAAATCGCGTGCGGTTTCGCCCGGAGCCTGAATTTTCGGACGCACACCAGCATAGCCGGTTTGCAGGGCATTTTCGTCCAATGCAGGATAATATTTGCGAATAGCAGCCGCAAATCCGGCGCGTTTTTCTTCGGGCACGTCATAGTTCGGTTCTTCCACCCAGGTAACGTCCGGGCCAAAACGCGCCTGTCCGCCGAGATCAAGGGTCAGATGAATGCCAAGCCCGGCCTGTTCGGGGGCCGGATAAATCAGGGTCGAGAAGGGAGCCTTACCCGAAAGCGTGAAATAGCATCCGCGTGCATAGTACTGTGGCGGAATGCTCGGTTCTGGCAGGCCTGTAAAATTATGCGCCAGTGTCTGACTATGCAGGCCGCCTGCGATCAGAAGTTCTGCGCATGTCAGGCTCATTTCCTGACCGTCGCGATCACGTGTTTCGATGGTGAAAATGCCGTTCTCGAATGTCGCGGCCACAACATCGGTATTAAGAGCCAAAGTCGCCCCGCCTGCTTCGGCTTCGCCCAGCAGGGTGACCATCAATTGGTGAGAATCAACAATTCCGGTCGACGGGCTTTCGAGTGCCGCCACACAATGTAGTGCCGGTTCGCGCTTCGTCGCTTCATCCCCGTCCAGCCATACAAGGTCATTCACCCCGTTTTCGCGCGCCCGCTTCTCGATATCGCGCAAGGCCGGAATTTGATTCTCGTGGGTTGCAACAATCAGTTTGCCGGTACGTTTGTGATCAATGCCGTTTTCTGCACAGTATCGATACAGCATGTCCCGCCCTGCAACGCAGAACTTCGCCTTCAGACTGTCTTTCGGATAGTAGATGCCCGCATGAATGACTTCGCTGTTACGAGCACTGGTTTCGGTTCCGATTGCATCGTGACGCTCGATGATCAGTACTTCCCGGCCGGTTTTGGCAAGGGCACGCGCACAGGCAAGGCCAACAACGCCGGCGCCGATGATGACGGTTTGAATATCGGTGGTCATATTGGAAAAACTTTCCGGGACTTATGAGGTGTGTTGACGGAAATAAACGGCTTGGCCCTGATTGTCCTGACCTTCGCCGGTAACGCTACCTGGATCTTCGCTGGTGTAATGGCCACGCGCGGATGCCCCGTCATCACAGAACACATACCAACTGCCAAATGGTAACGTGCCGCTTTGATAGGCCCCGCCTTCATGACGCCAGATGCCTTCACAATGGCGAAGGTTGCTGTCAATGATCATCGTGCCTTCACCCGAAGGCTGATCAAATTTTAGCATCCCCTGACCACGCGACCCTTGCCAGTTGCTGCTGATCGGCAAACCTTCGGGCGGGGTGTTTACGGTATTGCTGTCGGGAAGGGGCGTTGGGGACGGGGTTTCCACGATTTCCGGGACAGCAGCCTCCACCGGAGGGCGTGCAACCCCTTCTGGAAGCTGTATATCAAAACGGACAAAGAAGTTGGCACCATAAAGCTGGGCGTCTACTGCATCAAGTTTCTGGGGCGGTGGTGTAAAGTCTGTCATGGTCTGGCGCGACAATGGGTCACAATAATATCCAAGCAGACGGCTGCCGCGCGTGGTTGGTGTATCGGGATTCCATTGCCCAACAAACGATACACACTGTGATCCTTCCCGAATAAACGGCGTCATTGCAATCGGGCCGTATCGGGTATCCTGTGTGAAATTGTCGCCGTTGGCAGTGCTGCGACCACGTAATCCGTCGAACATTTCCAAAAGCTGTTCGGACGGCATTTCATTGTTGAATGCAAAACCCGGGGCAGATGTCGAAAAAACGCTTTCGAGGAACAGGTCGCCAGCAGCACCTTTCAGGCTGCCTTCTGCCGCCGGGGACAGCCAGCGACCAACGAATACGGTACTGTTTTCACGATATTGTCTCAGAAAGACGGTGCTGACCGGCATATCCAACTTAAATGAAAGCGGACTTTGATCGACAGGGATTTGTTCGAACCCGCCGGTATCCTGCGCATTTGCAGGCACCATACCCATCATCATCAAAGTGCCGGCCACTACGCCGCCCAACAGGGCCCCCCGATTGGTCACTTTGCGTCCTTCCTTCATGTTATTGCTGGGGAAATCACTTTTCCCTACTCCTATCTTTACCTGTACGGTGATAGATTGGCTAGGGCCCAGTAGACAACTTGCTGTCGATGAAATTCTTTGTTCTTGATTTTTACAGGCAAAGACGGTCATTGGGGTGAGGGTTTTTGACCCTGGGGACAGAAAATTGCCTGAATAACGGAGCAAACTGCAATGACGGTGCAAGAGACCGGCGCAACCGGGGAAAGCGCAGGCCAACAAACCGCTACCGCCAAACAGCCAGGTGCGAAGCGCGCCCATGTGATCGTGATTGGCAACGAAAAGGGCGGATCAGGAAAGTCGACCACGGCGATGCACTTGATTGTATCGCTGATGAAGATGGGTTTTTCCGTTGGATCGCTTGATATCGATGCCCGTCAGGGAACGCTGACCCGGTATGTTGAAAACCGTATTTCATTTAATGCGCAGAAAAAGCTGAAACTGCCTGTTCCGGATCATCGTCCGATTTACCGTAGCGAACTTGAAGACGGCAATGCCGCCAAGCTTGACGAGCGTGACCGTTTTACCAGGGCGCTTGGCGAATTGGTCATGAGCTGCAATTTCGTGGTCATGGACTGCCCCGGCAGCGACAACTACCTGTCGCGTCTTGCACATTCCTGTGCTGATACGTTGGTGACCCCGATCAATGACAGTTATATTGATCTTGATATGCTGGCGCGTATTGATCCTGATACCCTTGATATCAAGGGGCCCAGCATCTATGCCGAAATGGTTTGGGATGCCCGTAAACGCCGTGCTGCGGTTGATGGTGGCACCATTGACTGGATCGTTATGCGAAATCGCTTGTCGCATCTTGATGCGCGCAACAAACGTGATATCGCCGAAATCGTCGACAAGCTGGCGGCCCGCATACGGTTCCGTGTTGCGCCGGGCTTTGGTGAACGCGTGATCTACAGGGAATTGTTCCTGAAAGGGTTGACGTTGCTTGACCTTCGCGAAAAGGGGGTTGGCATTGCGCTTAGCATGTCGCATATGGCGGCCCGGCAGGAAGTCCGTGCCTTGCTGGAAATAATCGGCTTCACACCGGCGGATGGCGAAGAGTTGCCGATCTGATATAAGCGCCCCTATATCAGGACGATAGTACCCTGAAAACTGGTTGGTGCCCGTGCCTGAAAATAAATCGACCCCCGAAACACATGCCAAGCAGCAAAGCCGTGTTGCGTCTGATGCTTCAAATCATACAGACGTAACCGCCTTTGTTAAGCAGGCCCGTACATTGGCAACTGTTGCTCCGGCTTCCGGTCCTGCGCAGGGGCGGTTGAGTTTTGCACTGGATGCAACGGCCAGCCGTCAACCAA
This sequence comes from uncultured Thalassospira sp., assembly GCA_946885765.1. The sequence goes on along the minus strand of CAMPHD010000048.1, from coordinate 627 downwards.
GCTGGGATAGTGCTGCGGTTCTGCAGGCTGAAATGTTTGATGCCGTCGCGGGAATTGGCAGTACGCTCGACATTCAGCTTGTTTTCTTCCGGGGCATTTCGGAATGCAAGGCCAGTGCCTGGTATCGGGATGCGGCACGGTTGCGTGACTCCATGACAAAAGTCACCTGCCGGGCCGGGCATACCCAGCTTGCCCGTGTGCTTGGTCATGTCGAAGGGCAGGCGCGCGATAAAAAGATCAATGCCCTGATTTATGTCGGTGATTGTCTTGAGGAAGATATCGATAATCTTGCCGGTTTGGCAGGACAACTGGCGTTGAAAGGCATCAAGGCATTCATGTTTCAGGAAGGCTATGACCCCACGGCCGAGAGAGCCTTTCGCGAGATTGCCAGGATCACCGGTGGTGCGTTTGCCCGTTTTGATGCCAGTGCAGCAGATCGTTTGCGTGATCTGCTTGGCGCGGTTGCGAGTTATGCGGTTGGGGGCATTAACGCGCTTGAGGAATACGGCAGAAAAACATCATCGCAGGACGTCAAACTGCTGGGCTCCCAATTGCGGAAATCCCGATAATGCAATGGTTTATATTGGGGAAAGTTCTTTTAGTTGCTGCCGGGTTATTAGATACATT